>NZ_JACSLF010000014.1:0-66142 GCF_018617975.1 Exiguobacterium sp. s21
TTCACTCCCAATATGATTTAGTCCAGTGTACACAAAAACCCTGAGCAGTAGACTTTTTTTTAGTGTCTACTACTCAGGGTACAGTTTATGTCACATAACGCGTTTAAATAGCTTCTCGAGCTCGTACGTGCTCCACTTCACTAAAATCGGACGACCGTGCGGACACGTGTACGGAGACGTCGTCTGATTCAAATCGTGAAGCAATTGCCGCATCATCTCGTGGTTCAACGGATAGTTCGCTTTAATCGACCGTTTGCACGCCATCAAAATCGACGCATCTTCCCGATATTTAGCGATGTCAATAAAGCGATCCCGAATCGCCATCTCTATCAAATCACGGACCGTTCCTTCTAAATCATGTTGCGGGTACCACGTCGGAATCTCTCTAACGAGGAACGTATTACCGCCGAACGGCTCCAATTCGAGACCTGCTTCTTTTAAAAGCGGAGTGACTTCTTCAATCGCGAGCGCCTCTTCTTGCGTGAACTCGAGCGTGAGCGGAAGCAGCAACAATTGGTATTCCTTGTCAGGATTCCCGAGCTGCTCGTAAAACAACTCATATTTGATTCGTTCCTGGGCCGCGTGTTGGTCGATGACGTACATCCCGTCCTCGGCACCACAGACGATATAACTCGCATGCAATTGACCGATGACGTCGAGCGGCGGCAACCGCTCTCCTTTCGTCTCGATTGTTTCCGATTCGACCGTCGACTCTGTCAGCTCAGGCGCTTCATTGACGAGCGGGGTCGGCGACCAACGACTCGGTGACGTGACAGGCTCACGTGGAATTGGATAATTCCACGTCGGCGCTTCTTCCTTGACCGGCGTCCGTTCAACCGTGAAATCAAGTCGCTCTTGTTCGGTCCGATTGACCGGTCGCTCTTTCGGTTTGACCGACGGGATTAAACGCTGTTCCCGGAGTGTCAGTTGGACCGTCTCACGAATCAATTGACAGAGCTCTTTCTCTTTTGAAAGCCGAACTTCTCGTTTCGTCGGGTGAACGTTGACATCGATTAGCATCGGGTCCATGTTCACTTCGAGGACAGCGATCGGATAACGACCAATCGGTAGCAGCGTGTGGTAGCCTTCGAGCACACTTTGGGTCAACGCAAAGTTCTTGATGCTCCGACCGTTCAAGATGAGCGTCACGTACTGCTTGTTCGACCGGGTCACTTCCGGACGGACGAGATGGGCGCTCAAACTATAGTCGTTCGTCTTACTCGACGCCGTGACAATTTGGGCCGCGACTTGACGCCCGTAAATGGCGAGCATGACTTGTTTGATGTCTCCGTTCCCGCTCGTCCTGAGCAGCTCCTTGTCTTCATGGAACGCCGTGAGGCGCACTTCCGGGTGGGACAAGGCGATCCGGTTCAACGTGTCGGTGATGCTCGCCAGTTCCGTCGCGGACGTTTTCAAATACTTCAATCGGGCTGGTGTATTATAGAACAATTGACTGACGGCTATCTCCGTCCCGACGTTCGCCGCGGCCGGTGTTTGCGCCGTGACAACGCCGCCTTGAAGCGTCATCTCGAACCCGTCTTCCTCGGCCCGGCGTGACTTCAGCGTCACATGGCTGACCGAAGCAATCGAGGCGAGCGCCTCCCCACGGAAGCCGAGCGTGCGAATCCGGAACAAGTCGTGCTCGTCCCGAATCTTACTCGTCGCATGACGTAAAAAGGCGCGCGGGGCGTCCTCTTCATAAAACCCGTGCCCGTTATCGCGGACTTTAATGAGACGGATGCCCGCTTCCTCCAAATCGACTTCGATCTTGGTGGCGCCGGCGTCAATCGCGTTCTCGACGAGCTCTTTCACGACCGAGGCCGGTCGCTCGACGACTTCGCCAGCCGCGATTCGGTTGGCCAGTTGTTCCGGTAACTCCTGTATGATTCCCATCGACTCACCCCTTCTTCGCGGATTGTTGGAGCGCATAGAGCGCTTGCATCGCCTCGATCGGGTTCATCGCCAACAAATCGAGTTCGAGCAATTGTCGTTTAATCTCGTCTTCCGCCTCAAAGAGCGATAGTTGGGCCACGGGTTCTGCCGTTCCCGGATGTTCAACAGCTGCCCGTTCCGGTTTCGAGTCCGTCTCAAGTTGAGACAAGATGGTCCGCGCTCGTTCAATCAAATCACGGGGCAATTCAGCGAGCTCAGCGACATGAATCCCGTACGACTTATCGGCCCGCCCCGGATGTACTTCATGTAGAAACACGACACGCCCGTCTCGCTCGATGGCGCGGACGTGCACGTTCTCAAGAGCAGGGATCGTGTCTTCGAGCACGGTCAGCTCGTGATAGTGGGTCGAGAACAACGTCTTCGCTCCAATTGTCGAAGCGATGTATTCGACGATAGCCTGGGCGAGCGCCATGCCGTCATACGTCGATGTCCCCCGACCGATCTCATCGAGCAAGATGAGGCTGTGTTCGGTCGCCTCTGTCACCGCTTGGCGTGTCTCCGTCATCTCGACCATGAACGTCGACTGACCGCTCACCAAGTCATCGGCCGCACCGATGCGGGTAAAGATTCGATCAAACAATGGAATCTCAGCCGCTTCAGCCGGCACGAACGACCCGATTTGATGCAAGATGGCGATCAAGGCGAATTGACGCATATACGTCGATTTACCGGACATGTTCGGTCCGGTGATTAAGAGCATGCGCCGCGTGTAGTCTAGCGTCAAATCGTTGGCGACGTATTCACCGCGTGGTAGCACCGTCTCGATGACCGGATGGCGCCCACGATCGATTTGGACGTTGTTTGACGTCGTCGGGCGGACGTAGTCCCGTTTTTCGGCGACGATGGCGAGCGCGAGCAAGACGTCGAGCTCACTGAGCGAGCGCGCCAGTTGTTGGAGCGGTTTCGTCTCTTGCTTGACTTGGTCACGCAAGGCGACGAATAAATCATACTCGAGCGTGCAACTCTTCTCTTCAGCCCCGAGAATGAGCGCTTCTTTCTCTTTTAACTCGGGTGTGACGTAACGCTCGGCGTTCGTCAGCGTCTGTTTCCGTTCGTAACGTCCCTCTTCGAGCAGGCGGGCGTTCGCTTTCGTCACTTCCAAGTAATAACCGAAGACACGATTATAGCCGATTTTCAGCGACTTGATGCCGGTCGCGACCCGTTCCTGTTGCTCGAGATTGGCAATCCATGTCTTTCCGTTCGCTTTCGCCTCGAGCAGTTCGTCGAGTTCGGCCGAATAGCCGGCACGAATCATCCCACCCTCTTTAATCGAGATCGGTGGCGCCTCGACAAGCGCTGCCTGGAGCATGCTGGCTAAGTCGTCGAATGTGTCGAGCGTATCATCGATTTGACGAAGCCGTGAGGCCGTGACGCCTTCGAGCAAGGCCCGCACCGCCGGGATGCGCTCGAGTGTGTTCCGAAGTTGGACGAGGTCACGGGCGTTGGCCGTCCCGTAACCGACTTTGGCGACGAGCCGTTCGATATCGTAGACGTGACGTAGCTGTTCACGCAACTGGTCACGAAGCATGAAGTCATCGACCAAGTTCTCGACCGCATCTTGTCGGTCCCGAATCGCCTGCTCGGTATAGAGCGGCTGTTCGAGCCAACGTTTCAGCAACCGTCCCCCCATCGCCGTCGTCGTCTCATCAAGCAAGGCGAGAAGCGACCCTTTCCGTTCACCGGACCGGGCCGACCGAAACAATTCCAAGTTCCGGGCCGTGTTGGCATCGAGTTGCATATGGGCCTCGACTTCATAGGCGACGGCCGGTTGGAGATGATCGAGGGCGCGTTTTTGCGTGCGCGTCAAATAAGCGAACAGCAATTCAAACGCGCTCACTTGCGCCTCGTCTTTCGCTCCGCTCGACAACGGGCTCGCTAGCCGCTCTGTCTGGACCGACAACGGGATGCCTAGCGGAGCGAGTTGTTGTCTTAATTCGTCGTCGGCAACAATAATCTCACTCGGCGCTAGCCCTTCCACTTCTCGTGACACAGCTTCTTGCGATGACAACGTCGTTAACCATGACTCACCTGTCGTCACATCGCCGCGGGCAATCCCGAAACGGCCTGCTACGTTCACGACCGATAGTAAATACCGGTTCTCTTTCTCACCGAGTGCAGCCATGTATGTACCCGGCGTGATGACTTGGATGACTTCACGTTTGACGAGCCCTTTCGTCGCTTTTGGATCTTCCATCTGTTCACAGATGGCCACGTTGAACCCTTTTTCGATCAGCTGTTCAATGTAGATAGCGGCAGAGTGATGTGGTACGCCACACATTGGAATCGGGTGCTCAGCGTTCTTCCCGTTTTTCGCGGTCAATGTCAACTCAAGTTCTTTGGCGACGATTTGGGCATCTTCAAAGAACAGCTCGTAAAAGTCACCTAGCCGGTAGAAGAGAAAGGCGTCTGGATAATCGGCCTTGATTGAAAAGTATTGTTTCATCATCGGGGTTTGATGTATCGTTTCCATTCGTGTTCACCTCTAGAAATTAGAACAGCTGACCAAAGGCCAGCTGTCTGTTTGTTAGTATCCGCAGCCGCCGCGTGATTTCTCCGCTGCCATACCGCTTCCTGTTTTACCCGCTAGAACGTCACCGTCCGTCGACTCGATAATGCGATCTGTCACCGAGTTGGCGAGTGTGACCGTCACGTATTGAAGCAAATCGTTCACTTCGACTTGCGTCTCCTGAAACGCCTGGACAACCGGGATCGAATCGAGTTCGTCCATCGCCTTGTCGATTTTCAGCTCGACTTTGGCGAGTGCTTCCGTCTTCCCGTAGTGCTTGCAGTTGACGGCTTCTTTTTGTAAGTATTTGATACGTTTGATCAACGTTTGAACGCGTTCACTTTCGTTCACTTTCGTTTCCGCTTCTTTGAAGCGGGCCACTTCCGGCGTGCTCGCCAATAAGTCGGCTAATTCTCTCGCTTTTTGAATCACAGTTTGATCAGTCACCATCGTAAACCCCTTTGCTCTCTATGATTGAACGCACGTCTTGACGCACGCAAGTATTCCTCATCATTCTACCACGAACTTATGGCAAACGGTACCGCATCGATTCACTTCGAGACGGTCGCCATCCGAACCATATCGACGTGAGGAATCCCGTCCTCTAAGTACTCCTCGCTCGTTCGTGTGAACCCGAAGCTCGCATAGAACGGCTCCACGTATGTCTGTGCTTGCAAGTACAAATCGCGATCCCCAAAGTCAGCCACGGCTTCTTGCATCAAACGCCGCGAATGGCCTTGTCCCCGATGCGTCGATTTCGTGACGACACGGCCGATGGCGACCGGCGACTCCTCCTCGAGGACACGTAGCGCCGCGATCGGGCGACCATCAGCCTCAATCCAGTAATGGACCGCCGCCACGTCTTTCCCATCGACTTCTTGATATGGGCAATCTTGTTCCACGACAAAGATTTCGGTCCGGAGCGCCAATAACTCATAGAGTTCTCTCGTCGTCAATTCGTCAAACCGTTTTTTATGCATCTCCACTTGTCTCCCCTCATAACTTCGAACCGAGCGCTCGGGCGACATGAAGCCCGCTCGTCATCGCCCCGATTGTGCCTGCCCCCGGAAATACTGTATCCCCGCAGACATACAGGTTCGGCAAGGTTGTCCGGTAGCTCGCCGCATGGAACAAAGCTTGTTGCGGTGTTTGGGCATAACCACCGACCGCGCCGTGCGGACGTTTCGTATATTTCACCCACGCCCCCGGTCCTCCGGGCAACATGACAGACGATTCGCCGTTCCAGTCCGGGAACGCTCGACTCACAACCGAGACGAGGCGCTCGGTCCAATCTGTCTCTAGTTTCTCATACGTCGCCTTGTCTTTCCAAGCCTGCCACTCTGTCAAATCGATATGGGTCGAGACGGTGACGGTCCGTTCCGGTCGCTCGGTCCGGAGCGAATCATCTGCGGCTGACATCGAGATGAAGGCGTGTCCTGACGGTAAGTCATCGCTATACACTTGTTGGAACAGCGGACGGTTCATGCATATCGCTTCGGGTAACGTGACGTACAGACTGAACGTTCCCCATTGCGAGCGCTTTAAGTGACGCCCGTACTGCTTGCTGAATTGACGTGACGTATCTCCGCTCAGCAGTTGAGCGGTCGCCTCGAGCGGGATGGCGGAGACGACGACATCGACGAGGTCGAGCCGGCCCCGCCGATCGGTCAAGAGCCAACCGTCCGCCACGCGCTCGAGTTTGACGATTTGTCGTCCGAGAAGGGTTTGTCCGCCGTCTTTTTGAATCGAGCGCTCCAAGGCGTGAGCGAGCGTGTACAAGCCGCCATCGATGTAAAATGCCCCTTCGTGGTAAATCGATAACGCGACGGCCGCGAGCAAGTGACTCGCCTCGCGAGCTCCGGTCTGAAGACTATCGAGCAAAATCCCGTCGATGACCCGTTCGAACGCCGTCCCGTTCAATCGATGCCGTTTTAACGTTTTACCGAGCGGCCGGTATAACTTCCGAAACGCACGTAGTTGCGTCGGTCGAAAACCACGTATCGCAACCGATGCGTCATGAATCGTTCGAAACGGCAACGCCGGTAGCGTCTCAAACAAAGGACGGATCGTCTCAAAATCGGTCCATACTTCATTCAAGAAGGCACGAATCCGCGGAGCGAGCTCGGGAAATGTCGATTCAAGTTCAAGTAAAAAACGAGTCGGGTCTTGATAATAGCGGACCGTTTTCCCGTCCACATGAATCTGCATCACCTCGGTTAACGGGCGAACGTCAATCGTTTCACCTAAGTAGGACAAGACTCGCTCATGCAGGCCGCCTGGTTCAAATCCCATCCCGAGCGTCGCCCCGGCTGGGAACCGGTAGTCACCGCGCTCGAACTTACCGGCGCAACCACCCCACTCCTGCGATGATTCAAACACCGTCACGTCATGACCAATCCGACTTGCCAACGCCCCGGTCGTCAACCCGGCAACTCCTCCACCGATAATCCCGATTCTCATTCCTCATCCCCTCCTGACTTCATCATACATGGGTTCCTTGTATCCGAGATGTTTCGACGTGTTTCGGCAACATATTCAAGCTTTAGGCAGGGTTCTGCCAGAAGATGGCGAAAAAAATCGATAAAGGACAGGTGAAACTATATGCGAAGTCGGGTCATCATTTATCTGCTCATCCCTATCTTAATTTTTATCGGCATTCTCATCACCCCGCCATCGGAAGAATCACAAAAATTGGCCACGATGACGGCTGTGAATATTCAAGAGATGATTCCGTATGAACGCGAGTACACGGCACAAAAAGTGTTACTCAAGGAAGTGAACGATGGCCGCGAGGCAATTATCGAGGAGTGGCGACTCGAACGCGGGGCGCGCACGACTTATAGTTACGTGTTACGACTCCAAGGGTTCGATACGGTGATTCAAGTCGATGCTGGGGCGGCCAACACGCGTTCGGACGGTTATTATGCCATGCAGGCGCACAGTCCCGTCTTCGAAGCGGACGAACCGCTGTCGACCGGTTATCCGATTGTACTCTTCGCCACCGAGCAGCGGCTCGTTTTAAACCAGATGGAAGTACGCGTCCTATACGAAGAGGACGGTGTCATTGAAAAATGGCGTATCCTTGAATCCACAGACTCCTAACAAAGGCGGAATCGATATGAATCTCACGTTTCAACGAGCAACCGAATCACAACTGACCGAAATTTATAGTCTTGCAGGTGTCAACCGCGAAGAAGCAACCAATCACGTCTCGGCTGATAGCCGGGAAAAGATGATTGAAGCGTACGAACACTCTGCGAAATTTGGTGCCTATTTCCTCTGTCTCGTCGATGGTGAGACGCTCGTCGGCTGGACGCAAATCGATAAAGCATTCGACTATTTGACGGGTGCAGAGGTCGGTTGGGTGAACGACCTGTATATCAAGCCCGCGTTTCGCGGTCACGGCTATGCCAAACTATTGATGCGAGAAGCACTCGATACGTTCAAACAGATGGGCCATACTGATGTGCGCCTGAACGTGTATGCTCACAATCAAACGGCGATGCAACTATATGAACAACTCGGTTTCACAGACGTCAGTAAATTTATGAAGATTGACATTTGAAAGGTGGTATTCGATGCAAAAAATACTTCTCATCGGCTCAGGCGGTTCGGGCAAATCGACGCTCGCCCGCGTGTTGGGAACCCAACTCGGCATCGACGTCCATCACTTAGACGCCTTACTATGGAAACCAAATTGGTCACCCGCCACACGGCAAGAACAAATTAAAACGCAGTCCGCATTGATTGGATGCGATTCATGGATCATCGACGGCAATTACGGGAGCACGCTCGATTTGCGCCTTCATGCTGCCGACACGATTGTATTTCTCGACTTGCCGAGGATCATTTGTACGTATCGCGTCTTGAAGCGCATGCTTTCCTATCGTGGCAAGACACGTCCGGACATGGGCCCAGGTTGTGAGGAACGGTTTGACCCGAAGTTCTTGAAATGGGTGTGGGATTATCCGAAATCGCAACGCCCGAATGTGATCAACCGATTGCAAGCCCTTCCTGATAACAAACAAGTCATCATATTGCATTCACGGACAGAGGTTCGTGACTTTATAACGCGCGTCGGTACGGAGCAACACCTATGATTCCTAAACTTGAACCAATTGTAGCAGCGAAGACGTTCGTCACAACGCGTTTCCCCCACTGTCGGGCCGCACTGCTCGCCGGGAGCGTCGTCCGTGGTGAGGCGACCGAGACGTCAGATTTAGACATCGTCATTTTCGACGACACGCTCGTCTCGTCTTTTCGGGAATCGTTCATCGAGTCCGGATGGCGCATCGAGCTGTTCGCCCATAACTTGACGTCGTATCGGACGTTCTTCGAGCAAGATTGCCGACGTGCCATTCCGTCGTTGCCGAGAATGGTCGCCGAAGGGATGGTGATGAAGGATACGGATGTCATCGAAAATATCAAGCGTGAAGCGAGAGCCTTGCTCGACAGCGGGCCCGAGGCTTGGGTGGACGAGACGATCGAGATGAAACGATACTTTCTGACCGATGTGCTCGATGACTTGATTGGATGCACAAGTCGTGCAGAGGGCTTGTTCATCGCGAGCGCCCTCGCCGCATTAGTCTGTGAGTTCATCCTGCGCACGAATCGACAATGGATGGGCTCCTCCAAATGGACATACCGCGCTCTCGACCGCTACGATACGCATGCAGCCCGAGAGCTCGTCGCTGCCCTCGAACGCTATTATCAAACGAACGAACCCGACGCGCTCATCCGTTACGTCGATGAGACGCTCTCCCCGTTCGGCGGCCGGTTGTTCGCCGGATTCAGCCGCGGGAAATCAAACGAAACGTGAGGGTACTCCATGTTCTTTCTTCAAATGTCCGGTTTCCCTGGGTCCGGCAAATCGACGCTGTCTCGGGAAATCGCTCGACGACTGGATGCGGTCATCGTCGATCACGATGTCACGAAGACGGCACTGCTTAAATCGACTTCACAACACCGTTTATGCATACGCTTACAATTGATACGGACTGCCCCCTCGAGACGTATTTACCCGACGCCATCGCCTATCTCCAGGCGATGGATTGACCACCTGATGCATCCTGTGACTTTTTCTTGGATGTATTTTTTTTAATCGTTTTTGTATTTTTATGCTTTACAATTAATAATCATACATATACACTTAGTCTCATATCTTGAAGGAGGAATTCATACATGAAAAGGTGGGTCATTACAGGGGGATTAGTGGCAAGTGCATTACTAGCAGGATGTAGCCAAGAGACGACGGGCGAAGAGAAAAAAACACTCGTCATGGGGACGAGCGCCGATTACTTCCCGTATGAGTTTGTCGATACGGCGAACGGGGATGAGATTGTCGGATTTGATATCGAGATCGCCGAAACCGTCACGGAACGCCTCGGCTACGAACTCAAAATTGAAGACATGGACTTCGGCAGCCTGCTCGGGGCACTAAACGCCGGACGTGTCGACTTCGTTATGGCCGGTATGACGCCGACCGAAGAGCGGAAAGAAAATGCCGCCTTCTCGGATATCTACTTGTCGGCGGCGAACTTAGTCATGACGAAAGATGAGTCACTCGAGTCGATTGAGGCGCTCGCCGGCAAGAAAATCGGCGTCCAAACCGCTTCGATTCAAGAGAACATCGCCAAAGACCAAGCTCCGGAAGCAGAGCTCGTCTCATTGAACAAGATTCCAGAGATCGTCCAAGAGTTGAATACGGGTCGGATCGACGCGATGGTCATCGAGGACACGGTCGCCCAAAAATACTTGGACCAAGATGCCGGACTGTACACGTTCGCCTTGAAAGAAGATGGCGAGAAAGGTTCAGCAGCCGCCTTTAAATTGGAGGACGACCTTCGCGATCAGTTCAACGAGGAGTTGAACAAGATGATTGACTCAGGTGAAATCGACAAACTCGCCAAAAAATGGTTCTCGATGGAGCCGACGGAATGAGACCAGTCTCGCTGCCGATTTATCCAGTCACCTATCTAGACGGGTACCGTTTGAATCAAAACGAGAGTCAGTTCCCGGTGCCGTCCCGCCTCTATGACCAGCTCGCGACGATTTCGTTCCAAGACTTGCATGAGTATCCGATCCAACCGATTGACGAGTTGTTCACCCGTTATGCGGCCTACGCCGGTGTCGAGCCGAATCAATTGCTCGTCGGTTGCGGCAGTGACGAGATGATTCACGTCGTCACCCAGGCGCTGTTGGCACCGGAAGACGTCGTCTTGTCACCGAGCCCGGATTTCGCACTCTATCCGATCTTCACGACAATCGCGCACGGCCGGCACGTGCAAGCCGATGACCTGTCGTATGACGCACTCGTCCAGGCGATCACGCAACACACACCGAAGCTGTTGCTGTTGTCGAACCCGAACAATCCGACCGGAAAATTGTGGAGCGTCGCTGAATTGGCCGAACTCGCGGGACTCGTGCCGTACTTGATCGTCGACGAAGCCTATATCGACTTCACACCGACGTCGAGCATGGTGGCCCATCTTGATTCATTTGCGAATGTGATTGTACTGCGGACGTTATCGAAGGCGTTTGGCCTGGCCAACGTCCGCCTCGGTTTCATGGTCACGACGACCGAACTCGCCGCTTATTTCCGTCAGTTCGTCCCGCCATTCAACATTAGCGGTGTCAGCGCGAAAATCGCCAACATCTTTTTACAAGATGCGACGTATCTCGATGAGGCCATCGCATGGCACGCCGACATGCGCGGACAGTGGACCGACTTGTTCGCCACCATCGGACACGTCCATCCCGCCGAGGCGAACTTCATTTACGTCACGCTCGATGAGCCGGAGGCCGTCTGGGCCCACCTCGCCGCGCATGGGGTTCACACATCGAAACAACCGAACGGGATTCGCATCACGCTCGGCAATGAATCTGCTCTCGAAGCAGCACGTCAGGCACTGGTCACCTACGCGTCACAACCGACAGCATAAGCAAACGACCCGACATCACGTCGGGTCGTTTCGTCATGGTATGAACTTGAGCACTTTTGCTGGATTCCCCCCGACGACGGCACGGGCTGGCACGTCTTTCGTCACAACGGCGCCAGAGGCGATGACGGCATCGTCCCTGACTGTCACCCCTGGGTTTAGAATGGCACCGCCGCCGATCCATACCCGATGTCCGACCGCGACCGGTTTCCCGTATTCAAGACCCGAGATCCGTTCGGTCGGGTCGAGCGGATGCGTCGCAGTATACACATGGACACCCGGCCCGAGCATGCAATCGTCACCGAATGTGATCGGACAGATGTCGAGGAATACGCAATCAAAGTTAGCGAAGAACCGTTCTCCGAGATGAATGTTATAACCGTAGTCGCATTTGAACGTAGGCTCCAAATAAAACGAACTTCCGGTCGAGCCGAACAGCTCCGCTAACACTGCTTTTCGGTCGTCGAGTTCATCGATCCCGGATCGATTAAATCGTTCCGTCAAACGCCGGGCCTGACGCCGGTCGGCGACGAGTTCCTCGTCCCCGGCCAAGTAAAGCTCGCCCCGAATCATCTTTTCTTTTTCAGTCATCTGCATCTCCCCCTATTCTGTCATCATTATAGAGGAATTTCTAGCGAAATGGGGAATAGGAACATGACGAACTAGAGGAGGAATAGACAGATGAAACGAATTCTTGATTGCAGAGCCAGTGATTTCTTGACGTTCAACCGCTCGGATTTGATTGGATCGATTCGCAAAGCCGAAGGCCGGACCGTACTCGCCGAAGTCATCCCGACCGTACAACCACTCTATCCGGAAGTGACGAACGCCGAACTCGCGCGGGCGTTCGGTGCCGACATGATTCTTTTGAACATGCTCGACGTGTTCCACCCGTACATAAAAGGTCTCGAAAGCCACGCCTTGTTCGGAAACATGCCGGGCGAGACGATGTCTGACAATCCAATCATGGAATTGAAGCGGCTCGTCGGTCTCCCGCTCGGGGTCAACCTCGAACCGGTCGACTTCTCTGAGAAATCGGAGGATATGTATGATGTGAAACAAGGACGGCTCGCGACACGGGAAGCGTTCGCTAGAGCGTCAGAGCTCGGCATCGACTTCATCTGCCTGACCGGAAACCCGAACACCGGGGTGACGAACGAGGCGATCGAGCAAGCCATCATCAACGCGCGCCAAGAGTTCGCGGGCGTCATCATCGCCGGGAAGATGCATCAAGCCGGCGTCGGCCGTGTACTTGATCAAGAGGCGTACGTCCGTTTTGCTGAAGCCGGGGCCGATATTATCTTGATTCCAGCGCCCGGCACCGTTCCTGGCGTCCGTGAAGATGAATTCTATGAAGTCACGCGCGAGATTCAGGCGTTGGATAAACTCGTCGTCGCCGCCATCGGCACATCACAGGAAGGGTCCGATGAAGCGACGATTCGTGACATCGCCTTGTCCTCGAAGCGCGGTGGGACGGACATCTTCCATATCGGCGATGCTGGGCTGTCCGGAATCGCCACACCGGAGAATATCCAGGCGTTATCGATTGCGATTCGGGGACGGCGCCATACGTACATCCGTATGGCCGCCTCGGTCAACCGCTAATCAAAAGGAACGAAGCCGATTGTGGCTTCGTTCCTTTTTGTGTTACCAGTCGGTGACGTCTCGGCGTGGTTTCGCCGGAGTCGTCGTCCCGTGCCGTTTGGCGAGGAGCGCCTCAACGTCTTGTAATGACACGCCTTTGGCGGCGAGCAAGACGAGCAGGTGGTACAAGAGATCGGCCGACTCTTCGACCAAATTTTCATCGTTCAGCGCCGCGATGACGACCTCGAACGACTCTTCCCCAAACTTCTTGGCAATCTTGTCGACACCTTGGTCGAATAAATAAGATGTATACGACCCTTCTTTCGGTGACGCCTGTCGTTCTTGAATCAACTTCTCTAATTCGTGAATCATCCTTCCACCTCCGTGAAAAAGCAGCTTCGATTTCCTGTATGGCACGTCGGCCCATTGGCACGGACACGGACCAACAACGCGTCTTGATCGCAATCGACGTGGATGCTCTCGAGTTCGAGCGTATTCCCGCTCGATTCCCCTTTCATCCAAAGTCGCCCTTTTGAACGTGACCAGAACGTGACCGTGTTCGTCTTGAGCGTCTTCTGAATCGCCTCCTCGTTCATGTAGCCTAACATGAGGACGGCGTCGTCTTTGGTCGACACGATGATGGCCGGGATCAATCCATTGTCGTCGTAACGAACCGCATCGGCAAGTTGTGCTCGCTGCATACGTGTTTCACCTCTTCCACTGTCGTTTTCCGGTCATGCAAAATCGAGGCGAGTAGCGCCGCATCGACCTTCTCGAGCGCGTCGACGACGTGATTCGCGTTCCCGGCACCGCCAGAGGCGATAATCGGGATATCGACGGCGTCCCGGAGCAAATCAAGGATTCGCAAATCGTAGCCGCTCTGCTTTCCATCCTGATTCATCGACGTGACGAGCAGTTCACCCGCCCCAAGTGCGGCCACTTGCTTTGCCCAATCGACGGCCCGCAACTCGGTCCGGTTCTTCCCGCCATACGTATAGACGAAGTAATCGTCGTCTTCGAACTTAACGTCGATGGCGATGACGATACATTGTGACCCGAACCGCTCGGCCGCTCGTTTGATCAAATCGGGTGATTCGACGGCGAGCGTGTTGAGCGACACTTTATCGGCCCCAGCTTTTAAGAGCGAGGAAATATCCTCAAGCGACCGGATGCCGCCACCGACCGTGAGCGGAATGAACACTTTCCGGGCGACAGCACTGACGACGTCAAGCATCGTCTGCCGGCGTTCCGTACTCGCGGTGATATCGAGAAACACGAGCTCATCCGCACCGGAGGCGTCATAATACTTGGCAATCTCGACCGGGTCGCCGATGTCACGTAACGCGATAAACTCGATCCCTTTGACGACACGACCGTCTTTCACATCAAGACACGGAATGATGCGACGTTTAAGCATGGCGCGCCTCCCACTCGATCAAGTCATCAAGACTGACTTGTCCGGAGAGTAGTGCCTTCCCGACGACCGCCTCGTCGATGCCGGCCGCTTGAAGCGCCTCGACGTCAGCCTCGGTCGTCACGCCACCCGAGGCGATGATCGTGACTGAAACAGCATCACGGAGCGCCTTCATCCGCTCGAGGTTCGGTCCGTTCAATTTCCCGTCCGAACCGATATCCGTATAGAGAATCGTCTTGACCCCACGGTCGACGAGTTCTTTCGCGGCATCGATATCTTTTAAGTCGGTCGCTTCTTGCCATCCGTTGACGGCGACGATGCCATCATAGGCGTCGAGGGCGACGGCGACACGATCCCCGTACTTCGCGAGCGCCCGGTCCAAGAAATCCGGGTCTGTAAACGCCTTTGTCCCAAGCAAGATACGGTCGGCGCCGGTCGCCATGACCGCATCGAGCGCTTCCTCGGAACGGATGCCTCCGCCGGTCTGGACGAAGAAGCCGCACGATTTGGCGAATCGGACGACATCAAGATGTCTCGGTTCGCCGGCTTTCGCCCCTTCGAGATCAATCAAGTGAAGCATCGGAACGCGCCCTTGCCATTCCTTCAATTTTTCGTATGGGTCGCCATACTGTTCTTCTGTATTGAAATCGCCTTCCGTCAAGCGGACGATTTTTCCGTCAATCAAATCAATGGCCGGTAGTAATCTCACGTTCGACCGCCTCCTTCCATTCTGTCAATAAACTTAATCCGAACGCGCCGCTCTTCTCGGGATGAAACTGCATCCCCGTGACGAGTCCTTTTTGCACGATGGCTGGCACGGTTTCACCCATATAATCGGCAGAAGCGATCACATGGACCGGGTCGGTCACGACGTGATACGAGTGGACGAAATAGACGTCCTCGTCTCGCAAAATCGAGTTCCATCCGACGTGTGGCAGACGTTTCGCCCGCATCCGCTCGACGCGCCCTTCAATCAAACCGAGTCCTTTCGTCGGCACCCCTTCCGTGCTCGACTCGAATAAGAGTTGCATGCCGAGACAGATGCCAAGGAACGGTTTTTCCTGTGCCGACCGTTTCAACAGCGGAATCAGCCCCGTCTCGCTCAGCGATTGCATCGCCTGCGGGAACGCTCCGACCCCAGGCAGCAAGATGGCATCAGCTGCCTCGATTTCCACTGGATCGTTCGTGATGATGACGTAACAGCCGATAGCTTGGAGTGCCCGTTCGACGTTGAACACGTTACCCATTCCATAATCGATGACCGCGATTTTCATCCTTCGATCAGTCCTTTCGTCGACGGCAATCGATTCGACCCGTCTTGCCCAATCGCCTCGGCGAGGGCGCGACCGAACGCCTTGAACAACCCTTCAATCATGTGGTGCGAGTTCGACCCGTAGAGGACCTCTAGGTGCAGTGTCAACCGGGCGTTCATCGCCACGGCCCGGAAAAACTCTTCGGCGAGCTCGGTATCAAAGTCTCCGAGTTTCGGATTTTTGATATCGGCGCGGTAGACGAGGAACGGACGGCCCGATACGTCAACGACGGCACGCGCGAGCGTCTCGTCCATCGGCAAATAACTCGTGCCATAGCGGCGAATGCCGACTTTGTCGCCGAGCGCTTGATTGATTATCTGCCCAAGGGTGATCCCGACGTCTTCGACCGTATGGTGGGCGTCGACCCACGTATCCCCTTCGACATGGACCGTCAAATCGATTTGGCTGTGGAACGCGAACAGTGTCAGCATATGGTCAAAGAAGCCGACACCTGTCTTGATGTCACTTTGTCCTGTCCCATTCAAATCAAGCTTGAGCTCGATGTTCGTCTCTTTTGTCTCTCGTTTCGTCTCAGCTGTTCTCAAGTGAAGTCACCTCTTCTATCGTTTGTTGAAGCAAGCGGTACGCCTCGTCCGTGCCGGCACTGACACGAATCCCGTCTGCGAACGCGCGAACATGGACATCCTTTTCTAAGAAACGGGCGGCCCAAGCTTCGCTGTCCGGTGTTTTGACGTATAGGAAATTGGCACGGCTCGGTAAGACGTTTCCAATCGGTGCGAGCAACGTTTCAAGCTTTTGTCGTTGCGTTTGATGGAAGTTGATCGACTCCTCGATATATTCGGAGTCGTTCAACACGACCGTCGCCACGGCCGCACTCAGCCCGCTCACGTTGAATGGCGAACGGAACCGGTCAATCTTCTCGATTAAGCGCTCGTCGGCAATCATGAAACCGATGCGCAGATTCGCGAGTCCGAACGCTTTCGATAACGTACGGAGAATGATGACGTTCGCGTGGTCCGCGAGTCGGTCTTTGAATGAATCTTCCATCGTGAAATCGATATATGCCTCGTCCACGACGAGATATGGAACACGGCTGGCGACCGTTTCGAGTTCATCGAGTGACCACATCTTTCCCGTCGGATTGTTCGGGTTCGACACGAGCACAAGTTTCGGCCGTTCCGCCTCGATCGTCTCGAGCAATGATTGAATCGACAATCCGTCCGCATCCGGCTGCACAAAATTCCCGCGAGCGATATGCGTATAAATGCCGTACATCGAAAAATCGGGAATCGGGGCGGCGACGACGTCATCGGCGTCAAGGATTGCCTGACATAAAATGGCTAGCAGTTCGTCACTGCCGCTCCCGACCATGAGTTGTTGCGGATCCACACCAGCATATGTCGCATAACTTTGTTTCAGCGCTGCCAACTCATCGACCGGATAATGGCTCAAATCGAGCGGAAGCTCTCGGATTGCCGTCTTTAACCGCTCTGGGAACTCATATTGGCTCTCGTTTTGATTCAACGCATGTCCTTTGACCGCCTGCGGGATGTAGCGGGGAATCGTCTCATAGTTCAGTCTCATACGTCCTCCAATCGAACCGCCATCGCTCGGGCGTGGCCGTCAAGTTGTTCTTGTTGTGCGATGCGAATCGCGGCGCGTGTGACACGTTCATCGAGCTCCGTCATCTGAAGGAACGTCTGTCTCCGGTAAAAATCATCGACCGAGAGGCCGCTCGAGAAGCGGGCCGTCCCGCTCGTCGGCAAGACGTGATTCGGTCCCGCGATGTAATCGCCAAACGCTTCCGCGGCTTCATGACCGAGGAAGAACGAACCACCGTGACGGATGGCTTGCATGTAGTCTTCCGGGTCGGAGACGGCAAGTTGCACGTGCTCGGCTGCCATCTCGTTGGCGACTTCGATAGCACGTTCGCTCGACATGATGCGTACCCCGCCTCGTTTCAATGCCTCGACCGCAATGTCACGGCGTGGTAGCTCGGCCAGCTGGCGTGCCAATTCCTGTTCGATCCGTTCGGCCAACTCGACTGACGTGACGAGAGCGAGTGCCGTCGCTTCGACGTCATGTTCGGCTTGGGCGAGCAAGTCGGCGGCGACCCATTTCGGATTGGCCGTCTCATCGGCGATGATGAGTACTTCAGACGGCCCAGCGACCGAGTCGATGCCGACGATGTGAGAGACGAGCGACTTCGCGGTCGCGACATAGGCGTTACCAGGTCCGACAATCTTGTCGACCGGTTTGATCGTCTCGGTGCCAAACGCAAGCGCGGCCACGGCTTGTGCCCCGCCGACCAGATGACACTCATCTGCCCCTGCGATTTTTGCCGCAATCAATAGCGACAAGTCGATGCCATCTGGTTTTGGCGGCGTCACCATGACGATCCGTTTCACACCGGCCACTTTCGCCGGGATGACGTTCATCAAGACGCTCGAGGGATAGACGGCCGTCCCACCCGGTACGTACACGCCGACCGAGTCGAGCGGCATGAAGCGACGTCCGAGTCTGAACATGCCATCTTCATACGCGTCGTCTTGACGACGCTGACGCTCGTGGAACGTGCGAATGCGTTTGGCGGCGAGCGTCAACGCCTCGGTCAACTCCCCGTAAGCTTCAGGTGGCGTGAAGGCCGTCAAGTCGACCGTTTCGATTACGTCGACACCGTCAAATTTCTTTGTAAACTCTAGGAGCGCCTCATCTCCGTTCGACTCCACGGCCTCGAGAATTGGCTTAACCGCTTCCGCCCAGCTTTCACGCCGGCTCCGATTCGTTTCCGTGCTCATTTCGCTTCCTCCTTGCTTAAACGACGAATCCAGGCCTTCAATTCATCAGGATCGTTGGCGAGCGCCGTCTCACTCGTGATGAACTTGGCGTTCACCGTGAAAATCGTTTCGTATTCCTCGAGGTCGTTCGCACGAAGCGTCGCCCCCGTCTCGACGATATCGACGATGCAATCGGCGAGTCCCGTGAGCGGTGCGAGTTCGACCGAACCGTTCAACGCAATCACTTCAACGTTCTGTCGCTTCGAAGCGAAGTGAGAGATGGCGATATTCGGATACTTGCTCGCGACTTTCAATTTTTTCGTCCCATTTTTCCGTTCTTTCGGTCCACAGACCGCCATCCGGCAACGGCCGAACGGCAAATCGACGACTTCGAGAACGCCAGGCGTCTTCTCTCGCAAGATGTCGCCTCCGACGACGCCGACATCAGCCGCGCCGTGCATGACATATTTATAGACGTCATCCCCTTTGACGAAGATGAACTCATGCCCGTCGACTTCGACAGTCAGTTCCCGGCCGCGTTTTTCGGGCCAGACGGTTAATCCGACTTGTTCGAAATAGTCTCGGGCCGCTTTTTCAATGCGTCCTTTCGCGATGGCCACTTTCATAAAATCACCTCACCTAACTGTTCTAAATCAAGCGACAATCCGAACGCCCGTCGCGACTGGCCGAAATGTCCATATAGCGAATCATAGCGACCGCCCGAGAGGACGCGCCGTCCGTCGATGCTTCCTGTCACCGTCAATCCTGAATAATAATCAAAATCGCCGGTCTGTCCAAAGTCGTACGATACGTTCAAACCGATGGCGCGTAAATGTTCGACCGCCCGCTCGACTTCATTGATCGCAGCCGTCAACCCTGGCTCGGCGACTTCTCGTAGTTCAGCGAGTGCCGAATCACCGATTAAGAACGGTAGCTTCGCGATTAACGGGTATTGGTACGTATCCGCGAGGTCACGAAGTGATTCCAAGTTACGGAGCGCCAAATATTGACGGAGCGTCCGCTCTGGGATCCCGGCCTCTTCCGCCACGGCCGCGACCAAGGCAGCCGAGCCGACTTGAATCCGAAGCCCGTCTTGCGGCAACACCCGCTCGGTCATACTGAGGAATGACGCGATCAACTCCATATCGGGAGCGTCCCCGTCAATCCATTCAAGCCCGAGCTGTTGACGCTCATGCGGCTGACCCGAATGTTTCGGGGTACGCCGATAGACGGCACCGGCATAGGCGACTCGCATCGGTTCATGACCATCGGCGAGCTTCCGAGCGATTTGCAACGTATAGTCCGGACGCATGACGAGCAACTCGCCGTCATTCCCGAACAGACGATAATAGGCCGACTCATCGAACAAGGCCAAGTCTTGATAGTGCGAATAATATTCCACGAGCGGCGGCTCAATGACACTGTAGCCATTTGACTCGGCTCGCTCTAAAAATGACAACATCCACTGCTTCGGACGCAGAACGTCTTCCCCTTGCAATTCGTGCCATCCTTCCGGGATGGATCCTTTTGTATTGAACCAGATCATCAACATCACCCTTTATCTTATTATCACTTTACCAAACTAAAGTAGTGTGTTAAATTTATCAAACCAAGCCGTTGCTGTCAACCGGCGAACTCGAAAGGAATGTCGACTGATGATTGACTTTACCCGTGATGGTCACCTTCACACCCCATTTTGTCCGCATGGCTCATCCGATTCGCTCGAAGCGTATGTAAAGCGCGCCTTGAACCAAGGAATCAAGACGCTCACGTTCACGGAGCACGCTCCTCTCCCAGCCCGGTTTCAGGACCCGACGCCAGAACAAGATTCAGCGATGGCACTCGATTTGCTCCCTCGTTATATAGAAGCTTTGCAGACGTTGAAGCGGTCGTATCCCGAACTTGATCTCCGCATCGGTTTGGAGATCGACTATTTGCCCGGATATGAGTCCGAGACGCTGGCGTTGCTCGAGCCGTATGCCTACGTATTAGACGAAGCAATCTTGTCCCAACACTTTCTCCTCGTCGACGACGAGCTCCTGCCTATCGACTTTTCGGCCGACACGTTTGATGTGCTCGTCGAACATGTCGGCTCGTTCGAGGCCGTGATGAAACAATACTACACGGCGCTTGAGGCTGGCCTCGCCTTCCCTTGGGAGCGCTTGAAAGTGGACCGCATCGGACATATCGACTTACCGATCAAATATCAACACAATTACACGTGGGACCGCTCGAACGTGCAGGACGACCAGACGCGCTTGCTACAAACGATCGCTACGCGCGGTTTCGGTCTCGATTTGAACACGGCCGGGCTCCGCAAGCCCGATTGCGGCCAACCTTATGCCATTGACGTCGCGTCCGAGGCGGCCGCACTCGGCATCCCGTTCGTGCTCGGTTCAGACGCCCATATCGCCTTTGATGTCGGCGCCGGGTTCGAAATTATACAAAAAAAAGCCACGTTCCTATGAACGTGGCTTTTTCACAGCGATCTAGCTATCTAGATCCCCATTTTTGGTTGTCGATAACGATATGGCGTTCCATTTCTTCATCTATTGACAATAATACCATACTGAACCCGCATTGCAACCCGAAAATGAAAAAAGGATGACGTGGGTGTCATCCTTAAAAAGTTAGACCGCCATCTCGGCGTATAGGTCTTTTAACTCTTCCGTCGCTGCCTCGTCCATTTGTAACGCGACGAGTTCAACAAACCGGAGCGCCGGATCCGTATCCCCTGATAAGGCGACGATCTCAGCTGCGGCACCATCGAGCGCTAGCAAGATGCCCGAGACACCGAGCGTCGGATAGTAGCGAAGCAACGCCCGAACGTGCTTCAACTCCGAAACCTCATTTCCGTTGATCTTTAATGACTTAACGGCGAGCTCTTTATGCGTCCCGATGGCAAATTTATCTTCCCACACCTCTTCGAGTGTGATCAACGCTTCCACATCATAGGCACCATCTGTGAAACGAACTTGTTTTTCCATGTAACATTTCCCCTCTCGTTAATCTACTTTCATTATAAGAAAGAAACCTACGAAAAGATTGTGAAATATTGAACATTATGTGTAAACTTTGTCTCACCTGTGCTTAGCCATAAAAAAAGGTCCCTCCGAAGAGAGACGAATAATGGAAGAGTAAAACACCATTGGCAGTACATTAATAATATAACATCGAATGTAAACGTTTACAATGTGTTTTTGAAACTTTTTTCGAGTGGCATATGTACCACGTCAATCCCACTCTCACGCATCAAATCGAGGCCGTCACCGTGCTCATAGCCGACCGCATAGACGACACGGGCTACGCGTGATGCGATCAAAGCGAGCGAACAGGCATGACATGGTGAGTGGGTCACATAGGCTGTCGCCCCGAAGGCGTTCGTCGAATCCGCGGCGAGCTTACCGATCGCGTTGATTTCGGCGTGGATTTCATGTTGCTTCGACCAATTATGGTGGTCGTATGGGTCCGAACATCTAATAAATGTCACACCCTCATGGATGAATGAAACCGGTGCCTCGAGCAAATCGACCGCATCTTCTGACACGTACTCGGCCCGTTTATAAAAACCGTCTTCCCGTTTTAAAAAGATCTCATTGCAGTTCGTATGCCCGGGTGGCGTCCCATTGAGCCCAATCGAGATCGGCTTCTCATCTTTGACGATGACGCAAGCGACACTTTTCGAGGCGCATTTCGAATGGCGTACCGCCATCATATCAGCGAACTGCAACCACGTCTCATCCCATAGTCGTTGTTTTTCCATTTTCTTATCCTCCTCAAAGAAAAGGAAAGTCTGAGAGCTCAGACTTTCCTCGTTCAATATCCAGTCTCTTTTGGCAACTCTTTGTTTTTTGAAGCAATCTCGATAACTTTTTCTTTCAACTCGTGCTCCATGCGATCGAGTTCACGTTCGGCCTCACGGCGCTTCTGACGTCCTTCTTGTTGAATGCGGAGCGTCTCGTCGAGCGTCGAGAGCAAGTTCTCGTGCGCCACTTTGAGCGATTCGACCGAAACGATGCCTTTCTCGTTCTCTGTGGCGATCTCGATCGATGAGTCTTTCAACATCTTCGAGTTCTGCTCGAGCAACGTGTTCGTCGTCTTCGTGACGTCTTGCTGCATGCGGAGCGCCGTCTTTTGTCGTGTCAAGCTGAGCGCGAGCACGACTTGGTTTTTCCAGAGCGGAATCGTATTGACGACCGCCGACTCGATTTTCTCGGCTAGAATCTGGTTGTTCTGTTGGATGACCCGGATTTGCGGTGCCATCTGCAGACTGATTGTCCGGCTCAGTTTCAAATCGTGCAATTTTTTCTCGAATCGGTCCGCGAGTTGAATCATGTCGTTCAACTGTTGAAGTTTGACCTGGTCTTTCGACATCTCCACTTCTTGACGGAGCGGGGCGATCTCATAGCTGCGCACGTGGTCAAGTTTCGTCTCACCGGCGGCGATATAGACGTTAAGCTCTTCAAAATAACGCTTGTTCTTATCGTACATCTGATCGAGCATCGTGATGTCCTTCATCAAACCGAACTTGGCCCGGTCTAGATTATGGATGACTTCTTCTAAATAGACGCTCATTTTTTCAAACTGGAGTTTGTAGTTCTCGGCTTTCTTCTTGGCCCGTCCGATGAGCGGCAAGTTGTCCATAAAACTCTTCTTCTCTGGCTGCAACATGTCCGGGTCCATCTTGCGTACGTTCTGCATTAAGTCGGACAATAGCTTTCCGGCGTCACCGCCATCCTTCATCCGGACCTCGGTCAAGATTTGGTCTGAGAATTGTGATAGTTCACGTTGCACGTTCGAACCGAACAACATGACGGAATCTGTCTTTTTAATATCGATCGACTCGGCGATGCGCGTGATTCGTTCCCGGTGTTCCTGCGGGACATCTGGATTCACTTGAATCGCCGGCACCTCATGTTTCTCTGTCATAGATGACCAGTCCACGGACGGGTCCGAAATCGCATCGGTCTCCGTCTTCGTTTTCGTCTGTGAAGTGAGCTCTTCTTCTGGCCATGACTGCCAGTTCGTTTCATTCGATGAAGTCATGTTTTTTTCTCCCTTCTGGTTGATCGGCCAATACTTTTTCCATCATGATCAACTCTCGTTCAAAGTCAACCGCATCATCTTCTAATAGACGGCTGCGTTGCTGTTTGAACTTGTCGACGATGAGTCGCATATTGGTGATCAGCTGTTCACGTGTCTCTTCTTGAATGACGACGCGTTTTCCTTCTAGTTCTTTAAATTTCAACACGACCGACACAAGCGAATCCAAATAGAACGTGAAGAGATCACGAACATGTTTCGCGTCTTGTGGATTCTCGAACAGTTCGGCGAACAGTTCGTGAGCTTCCTTCGAAACGGCCTTCATCTCACGCCGCACGTCGATGTCCTTGATTTCCGGCAAGACGCGGTCAATCTGTTGTAGCTTTTCATAGCCTTGCTCAATCGTCCGCTGTAAAAATTGAAGCTCTAAGTCGTCGGTCGCCTCGAACTGACGCACCGGTGCCGCTTCTTCAAGCGGTTTCAAGATGCGCGAACCAACGAACGGCTCGTCTTCATCGAGCAGCAGTTTCTTCTTGGCCCGTTTGGCAACAGGAGCCGGCGCCCGTTTCCGGCGTTTATTGGTCGACCACACTTCGTTTAATACGAGCGCCCCGACGATGATAAACAGCCAAGAAAAATCAAAAACGTTTATGGCAAAATATAGGATTGCCCCGGTCAGGGCCCATTTCATCCATGTTTTCATCCGTTTCACCTCGTCTCATGATACTTCTATTGTACCTTACGTGACCCTTCAAAAAAAGTTTCGTCATCTTTATAAGCTTAGCATAATGATACCTGGCGCTCTCTCGGTCGCAAGAACGAAATAGTCTCGACCATCCTTCACCTAATACTCGAAATTAGCTTTTAAATAACAGGGCATCTTCATATACAAGTACTCTCAAAGCCAAGACGATTGTTATTCGTCTCAACGAAGCACAAAAGGAGCTGAACAGCATATTTACATTTCCAAAGATCTCATTTGGGAAACTTTCCATCGTTTTTTTCCTATTTGTTGTCTTGAGCGCCATCTAAACTACTTTAGCTTTCATAGGTATATCTCGAATTACAGTGAACATCTTCTCTATTGAAGGACTTGTGGTCATTATCGCTGCGACAGTCATGGGCATCAATGCCATTTGGCGTCAGACAGAACGGAATATGTGGGTGTTTGCCATCGCTACCCTAGGTGTTCTCATCATGTTGTTTTTAGTGCATAAGCCCACCTTCTCCTGAACCTTTTTAAACGAAAAACATCCTCTTACTACACCATAGGTAGCGAGAGGATGTTTTTAATAAACAGGTTACGTTTCAAGCAACGTAGTGATCCATGTCGACACCATGACGACGGCGACCGTCACCGGAATGATGTAGCGAATAAGGAAGCGCCACACTGGATACAGCTTCACACCGACATCCGACGTTTGAATCTCTTCTTTCAAGATGCGTTGATCAACGACATATCCGACGAAAATGGAGGTCAGAAGCGCGCCGATCGGCATCAAAACGTAGCTGACGACGTAATCCATCACATCGAAGAACGTCATTCCATCAAAGAATTGTAACTCGCTCATGACACCGAACGAGAGAGCTGAAGGGATACCAACCGCAAAAACGATCGCTGCTGACAAGAGTGTGACGTTCCGTTTCGACATCGTCTGTTTCTTTTCGTTCAGTCGGTCGGTCACACCGGCGACGACGACTTCAAGCATCGCAATCGATGACGTGATCGAGGCGAACGTGAACAGCAAGAAGAACAATACCATGAAGAAACCACCGAGCGGGACTTGATTGAAGACGGCCGGCAAGACGACGAAGAGAAGCGCCGGGCCTTCAGCCGGGTCGAGACCTGATGCGAACACGGCCGGGAAAATCGCGAGACCCGCCAACAGTGAGACGGCGATGTTCAATAGAACGATCATGTTCGCCGAGCGATTGAGTGTGCCTTTCGTTTTAATGTAGGACGCATACGTCAACATGGCCGCAACCCCGAGTGATAGCGAGAAGAACGCTTGACCGAGGGCGAACAAGACCGATTCCCCCGTCAAGGCAGAGAAGTCAGGCTGCAAGAAGAAGCGAACCCCTTCCATCGCCCCGTCGAGCGTCAATGAGCGGATGACGAGGACGATGAAACTGACGAACAAGAGCGGCATCAAGATCTTGCTCATCCGCTCGATTCCAGCTTCGACGCCTTTTAGCACGATTAAGAGCGTGATCAATAAGAATAAGAATTGACCGAACACGGCGATGCCTGGTGACGAGACGACATCTCCGAAGACGGCACCAAATTCGTCAGGCGATCGGCCGTTCAATGTCCCGCTCAAGCCGAGACCGACATAGATTAAGACCCAACCACCGATGACACTGTAGAATGAGAGCAATAAGAAACATGCGATGACACCAAGGTAACCGACGATCGTCCAACGGCCGTGTCCTAATTTTTTGAATGCGAGCAGTGCCGTTTTTTGTGTCGAGCGTCCGACGATGAACTCACCGATCAATAACGGGAGACCGAGTAAGAGCGTAAACGCTAAAAACATGAGCAAAAAGGCGCCGCCTCCACTTGTGCCGGTGACATACGGAAATTTCCAGATCGCACCGAGACCAATCGCTGACCCTGCAGCCGCTAAGATGAATCCAATTTTTGAGGCGAACGAGTTTTGCGCCATTGCCGTCCCTACTTCCTGTTTTCATATCTATTTTCATAATAATAGTGAAATACTAACACGGTTCAGAAATGAGAACAACAAAAAACAGAGAAAAGTCTGAATTCTTTTCTCTGTCTGGTTTTTAGTGGGATGGGACAAGGAATGTCAGTTCACTTGTCAAGACATCGATGTGTAATCGGTCCGCCTCAAAATGTTCCCCATCGACGTCGATAATCTGTGATTCGCTCAAATGGACGGTCAGTTGAGACATCTGTAGATGGACCCACTCCGGCGACGAATGTTCGAGTCCGAGTTGTTGCGTAAGCAGTTGCCGAATCATTGGAAAGCCGATGGCCGAGCTGTGCACGACTTCGACGAGTCCGTCGGTGAACGATTGGGTCGGTAACTTTGTCGGTACCGTACCAAGATATGCCCCGTTTCCGACGTACAAAAAACTGATCGGCCCATCATGGACGACTTCTCCGTCCTGCTCGATGCGGACGTCGAACGGGTCGAGTTCACGAAACTGCCGGATTGTCGCTAAAAAATACCCGATGGATCCGAGTGATTCTTTTTGGAGCGGATCGATTTGTCGCGATGCGTCGGCGATCAGGCCGACCCCAATAAAATTGAGGCCATATCGATCATTGACCCGCATGACGTCGACGGGCTGGACATGACTCATCTTAAATAACCGGGCCGCCTCAATCGGTTCGACTGGTAAATCGAGCGCACGGGCAAAGTCGTTGCACGTACCACCGGGGACGAGGCCGACCGTCGGCCGCTCGTCCTTCGGAAGTGACATGAGGCCGTCGACGACCTCATGCAGGGTCCCGTCCCCACCGATGACGATTAAATGCTCGAACGACCCACTCGCCTCGGCAAAGCGGGCAGCATCTCCTTGTCCGAGCGTCTTTCGAATCAGAATCTCGTCATACAAGGATTCGACCGTCCCGACAACCTCACCGAGCATCGTTTCACTTGCACCGGATGTTGGATTCGAGATAATCATTGCTCTCATAGGAGACCTTCCTGCTCCAAGAAGTCTTGTGCGACGTCATAAGCACGCTCATTCCCATACGCGACGCGGCGGTTGAGTTCAGACATTTCTTCATCTGTAATTTTACCAGCCAATTGATTGAGCGCGTCCTCGATTTCAGGGTGCTCGTCTAATGTCTCTTGCTTGAGCAACGGTGCCCCTTGATATGGCGGGAAGAACTGTTGATCATCTTCAAGGACGAGCAAATCATTCTCGGCGATATCCGGGTCCGTCGCGTATGCATCGACAAGGTTGACGTCACCACGAGCGATGGCGCGGTAACGGAGTTTCTGTTCCATCGAGACGACCGACGGAAAGTCGAGACCGTAGGCTTGCTGAAGTCCAGGGTATCCGTCTTCCCGGTCCGTAAACTCGAGCGTGAAGCCGGCTTTAATGTCCGTTTGCACGTTTCGTAAATCAGAAATCGATGTGATGCCTTCCTCTTCGGCGTAGTCGCGTGGGATGGCGATGGCATATGTGTTGTTGAACTGCATCGGCTCAAGCAAGGCATAGCCGTCGTCTGCCAGCGCATCACGAGCCTGTTCATACACTTCGCGAGCGTCATTTGAGTTCGGTGTCTCTTTCACGAGACTGGCGAGTACCGTCCCTGTGAATTCTGGGTAAATATCGACATCACCAGATTGGAGCGCACCCCAGACGAATGTCGTCTCGCCAAAGTTTGGTCGGACAGAAACAGTCAAATCAGTCTCTTCCTCGATCAATAATTTATACATGTTCATTAAAATTTCAGGCTCTGGTCCAAGTTTTCCGGCGACGACGAGATCGGTCTGTTGCGTGCGACCGAGCGCGAGCGGTGCCGCGACGATTAACGCCAAGACGGTAGAGACAGCAATCAATTTTGTCTTATTCCGCGTAGCTGTCGCGCCTTCCATTTGTCGGAGCAGGAAATCGAACAAGAGAGCAAGGATGGCGGCCGGGATGGCGCCGAGTAAAATCAAGTAGTTGTCATTCCGGTTGATTCCTAGAAGAATCAACGTCCCGAGCCCACCTGCTCCAACGAGGGCAGCGAGCGTCGCCGTCCCGACGATGAGAACCATCGCCGTCCGAATCCCGGCCATAATGACCGGCAAGGCGAGCGGGAGCTCGACTTTCATCAAGCTCTGGTTCGGCTTCATGCCGCAAGCTCGTGCCGCTTCGATGAGCGATTTGTCGACCTCGTTCAGTCCGGTGAACGTGTTTCGTAAAATTGGGAGTAAGGCGTACAACACGAGGGCAATCGTCGCCGGCAAGGCGCCAATCCCAACAAGTGGAATCATCAGTCCGAGGAGCGCCAAAGAAGGAATCGTTTGAATGATGGCAGTGACACCGATGGCGGTCTCGGCCACTTTTTTACGGCGCGTCAACCAAATACCGAGCGGGACGGCAATCAAGACCGCGATCAATAAGGAGACGACGGAGAGCTGCAAGTGCTCGATGAGCGCCTCGACGAGTTCCCCTCGTCGGTTTTGGAATGTCTCAAGCATCAACCTCACCTCTTCCGCGTTGTGTAAAGTCGAGGACGAACCGGTCCGTGCTCGCTCTGATTTCGTCTGGTGTCCCGACGACGACCAACTCGCCGTCACGCATCAATGCGATACGGTCTCCGAGTTTCATCGCTTCCTGCATGTCGTGGGTCACGAACAAAATCGTTTTCCCAAGTTCATCGTTCAAGCGTTTAATATCGTCTTGGAGTTGACCCCGGCTGATTGGGTCGAGTGCCGAGAACGGCTCATCCATCAAGATGACGTCAGGATCGGCCGCGAGCGCACGGAGCACCCCAACGCGTTGCTGTTGTCCACCGGATAGCTCGGTCGGCTTTTTAGCCCGCAAGACGGGATCTAATCCGGCGATTTCCATGAGTTCGGTCACGCGGTCTTTCGTCTTTTGCTTTGGCCACTTCAATAGTTCAGGAACGACAGAAATATTTTCTTCGACCGTTAAATGAGGGAATAAGGCAATTTGTTGAAGTACATAACCGATATTGCGGCGTAACTCATAAATATCGAATTGGTAAATCTCTTTCCCATCAATCAAAATTTTCCCGTCGGTATGATCGATCAGTCGATTCACCATTTTCATGGTTGTCGTCTTGCCACACCCTGATGGGCCGATCAAGACAAAAATCTCGCCTCTTCGTACTGTTAAATCCAAATCTTTGACGGCTAACGTCCCGTCTTCGTAACGCTTAGATACATTTTGGAATTCTATCAACTCTACCCCTCCTCGGCTCGTAACTTTTCATAAAGGTCAAATATTAGTTTGCCCGTTTCCAACGATTGTTAAACAATGAAACGTGCTGGGACGCGGTCGAAAGACTGCCAACCCACGAGGCGAGACAAAAAAGGTTCCCCCGCAGGAGAACCTTTAGATTATGGCAATGTGATTGTGATATGACGACGACCCCAATTGATGGCCTCGCTCTTCGTGTCGACGAGTAAATCGACGATGTTCCCTTTAATGCGTCCTCCTGTATCAAGGGCGATCGCTTGGCCGATGCCGTCGATTTGAACGACCGTACCGAGCGGGATGACAGATGGGTCGACTGCGATGATACGCATGCCGTTATAATAAATCGAGTCTGTCACGTCATGGCCTGTCGCCGTCAAGACGCGCCCCCCGTAAGAACCGTTGTCAACTGCATCGTTCGTGTAGGCCGTTGACTCGGCTTGAATGACACGTCCTTGTGTCGAGACCGGTGTCACGGTCGCACTCGATGCCGCTTGTTGCTTCTTCTCGGTTTTTGCTGCGGCTTGGCGTTTCGCTTCTTCTTGTCGTACCTTTTCGGCAGCGACGCGCTTTTCTTCTTCCAAACGTTCTGCTTTCGCTTTCGCTTCACGCTCGGCCTCTTCACGTTTGGCTTTCTCTTCTGCCAAGCGCTTTTCTTCGGCTAAACGTTTTTCTTCAGCGAGCCGTTTCTCTTCGGCAAGACGTTTCTTACGTTCGATTTCTTGTTGGCGCTCCAACTCAATGGCCTGACGTTCTAATTCAAGTGGGTTTTGGACAATTTTCTGTTCAGTCCCGATTCCAATTTGGGCGGCATCGGCATTCGCAGCAAACACGAATGTTCCAACAGCGGCAAATAAAATCGCGATTATATATTTTAAGGAATGCATTAATAGGTCAGCACCTTTCTCGTCATCTAACGAACAGGAGTAAATTTACCATGTCGTTTCAATCACGAGAAGGGATTTTGACGAAGTGAAATATTTCTGACACATCAAGAAGGAACTGGTTACAATCTGTAACATTTACAATAAACCTAGGGTTACCAACCGTTTTCGAAAAAAATTACAGATTCGTTACAACATAACGTGTAACAAATCTGTAATCTGATTGTCATTCTGTTTCAGCTTCAATCGAGCGTAAATCATGGGGGCGAACCATGCCCCAAGGTGCCACGTCGACATCCACTTCGAACGTTTTCGCACCTTCGATCGCCGACGTTTCTTCTTCGGCGACCCGATACGAACTCATGTCATCGATATACACTTGCCGGTCATAGTAATTGGCACGAGTGCCACCGAAGAACGGCCGTGAACTGACCCGATCAATGGTCGCGTAACCGTCGTCCCCCGTTTTGAACGACACGTATACCGTCCCTGATTCGACATCTTGTCTGCCGTCGAACGAATCGTATTCCAAATAGACAAAGTCTCCAAAGAACGGATCGTACGGCTCATAGGAGGTCGCTTTGAACGTATACGTCTCTCCGAACCAGGAGACCGCATAGACGAGCAGAATAAAACCGACAGCGATCACTACTTGCAAAACCGGCACTAGCCAAGGCGTCAATCGTTTCATGTCTGAGCATCCCCTCTCGTACGGCTACGGCTGCGCCACCACAAAGCGAGCGACAGTGCGAAGACGATCAATGCTCCGATGAGGAAGAACAGCGAAATGTCGAGTCGATCCCAAACGTAAATGAAGTAGATCGTCATTTGGACGAGCAAGAAATAAATGAAAGCAAGCACGATCGGTTTGCGATTGTGGTCTTGATAGACGAGATAGGCGAGTGCGACCACTTCAAGTAGCACCGCTAGCAAGATGCCGGAGTCTTCGAATAACGAGAACGGGATGACAGCGAGTAAACTGACCCACATCAAGTCCTGGCGTCGGTGAAGTAAATAGACGGCGACGAGGATGACCGAAAGGATCGTCGCCTCGATGACCGAGGGCGTTCGTTGCGACAACCAGCCTTCCGTCGCATTGATTAAATAACCGATCGATAGGACAGCTGCGACGAAGAGGTACAAATAATTCCACTGGGCCCGCTCACGATAGATAAGGAATAGGACATGTAAGGCAGCAAGGGCCCATAGCGGCCAAAAGCGTCCTTCGTAGTCGGCATATTGACCGATTGTGATGAGGAGGCCATAAAAGCCGAACCAGGCGAAGATACGATCGAGCTCGTTGTCTCCGTAATGGAACCAGACCCAGGTCACGAGGAACCCGAACGCGATCAACGTGATGCCGATGCCTTGAAAACTGTTCGTGACCGCCAAAAAGGCAGCGAGCGCGGCCAGGAACGTGTAGATGGGATGCTTATAGATCAATTTATGCAGAACAGCGACGGCAAGGAAGAGCCAAAATAAGAGCGGAATTTGCGAGGACAGATTATAAGTGGAGAAGATGACGATCATCGTGGCGACGAAGAAAGCGACGCCTAAAAGCCGGAACAGCGTGACATAGCGTGACGCCTTCACTTGCAGGCGTTCGGCGGTCACATACATCCCGACCATAAACACGAGGAAAATAGCGACTTTCACAAGGTCAGGAATCGCTTGCCAATTGGCCGCGACAAAGCTGAATAGACTGAGTGCGAGCAAAATAGAACCGATGATCACAAGAATAGGCGGTTTGTGCTCACGTTTGTCACCGACCGCCAATTTCTTATGTTCATATTCGACCAAGCGCTGACCGGTCACTTCATCAAGTAAACCGGCCTCTTCCCATTCACGAACTTTTTTGTCAATGGACACCTGAATCATCCCTTTCGATTAAAAGGTCAGCTGGCGCGTTCGATCAATTCCAAATCTTTTTTCAGTAAAACTTGCTTCTCAAATTCGAGACCAAGCTGTTGAAATTCTTCCATGATGGAAACGTCCCCGATGACCGTATTGGTCAATACGGCAGTCACTTCTGCGACCCAACCTTCACGAGTTGACTTGACGATATCACCCACAACGAATTCTACAGACACAGCCATTCACTTCCAATCTTAAATTTGTTTCTATCATTATAACGAAATTATATCGGTTTGAATACGTTTTCTTTAAGTCGTTTAATAAATTGTGTCAAAATTTTTCCAGTCAATCCCCAAATAATGTAGTCTTCATGTTCATAAAAAGGTTCTCTCATTTTAATTACCCGTTTTTCGTACGCTTTAGCATTTGCCATCCGTTCAAATGGGATATTTTGATCCGGGTTCATCGTCCATTCCATCTCCCCATGGAACGGGTCTAGCAAAAGCAACGTCTCGACCGGGATTGAAAATAAATGGTCGACCTCATCCGTATGATGCACGTCCGGTAGCAGTGGAATTACCCCGACGAACGGATAGATCAGTTGCCGGTGCGGCGTCGCGAGCGGCTGCAGGCGACCGATGACTTCGATATCGGATAAGGCGAGCAATAACTCCTCACTCGTCTCTCGAACAGCGGCCTCGACCGGTGTCTCGCCGGGATCGAGACGGCCGCCCGGAAATGAGATTTCTCCGGGTTGACGCCGCATTGTATGGGCGCGTACTTCAAAGACGACGTGCCACGTCCCGTCGACCTCGGTCAACGGGATCAAAACGGCTGCCGTCTGTTCATAGTTTTCTTCCATCGAGAAACTGTCACGTAGTTGTTGTTCCGTGATCCACGATTTGTCCATTCTCTCCACCTCGTTCTCTTTGTTTCTACACTTCCACCGTTGTCTCCTCGTTTAAACGCATCAAATGTCGGAAATATCATTATTAACGATAGGAGTTGGTGGATGTGGTGGATAAAAAAGTTGATGTATTGATCGTCGGAGCGGGCCCGACCGGACTCACGCTCGGATTGACGTTAGCCAGATATGGGATCTCATTTGAAATCATTGATCGTAAGACGACCCCGTCGAACAATTCCCGGGCCATCGGGATTCAACCGCGAACGATCGAAGTGTTCTCTCGTCTCGATGTCGCCAAGGAAGTACTCGGCCGGGCACGGACCATCGAGAAAGGCAATCTATACTTCTCGGGTCAATGGACGGCCAAACTTGAATTTTCTCGCCTCGTCACGCCGTACCCGTTCGTGACGCTGCTACGCCAAAACGAGACCGAGGCGATTTTAGAGGATGCGTTAAACGGACACGGTCATTCCGTCCAGCGCGGTGAATCGCTCGTCTCGTTGACACATTACCCGTCTCGAGTGCTCGCCCACCTTGAGTCAGATGCATCAAACCGGACGATCGAAGCCAAATACGTCGTCGCTGCCGATGGGGCGAACAGTTCGATTCGTCGGATGCTCGCCCTTCCGTTTAGCGGAAAATCATTCAAAGAGTCATGGGTGCTCGCCGATATGAAAGCCAAATGGAACATCTCGCGCGAAGAAGTGCATATTTTCTTTTCCGACCGGGGCGTCTTAGAAGTTTTCCCGCTCACGGATGACACGATTCGCATCACAGGGAACCTCGCGAGCGACGAGTCGTTCAATGAGTCGGAACTGCGCAATTTGATTGAACAGCGAAGCCATATGGATGTCGAGATCGACGAAGTTGAGTGGTTCTCGCTCTTCCGGGTCCACAACCGTATGGTCGACTCGTTCATCCACAATCGAGTCATTTTAATGGGAGACGCCGCCCATATCAACTCACCCGTAGGCGGACAAGGGATGAATACCGGCATCGCCGACTCGTTCAACCTCGGGTGGAAGTTGTGGCTTCATTTGAAGGCTGGTGCCCCGTTCCGCGTCGTCGCCTCGTATCGCGACGAACGTGAACACGTGGCTCGTAACGTACTTCAGACGACGAACGTGGCGACTGAGGTGTTACAGACGACGTTGCCTGTCTTCTTGCCGTTCCAAGCGCTCGGCGCCGACGTCTTTACGCGCGTCAACTTGGTCAACCAAAAAATAACGGAACGAATCGCCCAACTGCACTTGTCTTATCCCGGGCATTCCCGAATTCCGTTTTTGCGTGTCGCCAAGGGCAAGATCTTCCCGGAGATCGAGATCATCCGGACCGATGACGGGTTGCGCACCAAAATCTCGGAGATTGCGGACGGCCGGTTCCAAGTGCTCATCCTAGACGATGATAAACGTGATGCGACCGAACTCTATGATTATTTGAACGATCATCAATCGTTCTTCCAAATCATCACGCTCTCGAAGACGAGTCGTCCCTTCTTCGACCAAGGCAACGAGCTCGCGAAATCATTGTTCATGAAGCGCGGCGTGCTCGTCATCCGACCGGACGGCTATTTGCTTCATAAACAGCGGCACCTGCGCCCTGATTCGTTGCAAGAGACGATGTCCACTTGGCTCCCGACACCATGACAAAAGCTCCACTCGAGATGAGTGGAGCTTTGTTTACGCTTGGTTATAATAAAGCGTCCCTGGCTTCGAGAGCGTCAAATCGTAGAACGCCTCAAACGCTTCAATGTCCTCTAACTTGCGGAAATCGACTTTGTCCGTCTCTTCATTCGGAATCGCGACGACGATTCCGTCTTCGGTTTGTTTGATCATCCCGGTCTGCCCGTTATGGATGCGGATGTAGAGCACGTGCTTGTCTTCTAGCAGCGTCACGGCTTCGCGACGCGATTGAATCGTTGTTTTCATCGTCATCCCTCACTTTCTTTTGAGTATACCGGTCTATCGTTGTTGCTTTCAAGCGGTTGCACCCTTAAAATTATGTAAAGAAGGGGTTGAACGCTTTGGATTTGGAAACGCTATTGATTATCGTCTTAGGCATCACATTCGTCGTGCTCGTCTCGATCCGCGCCGTCCGTAATTTACAGTGGGTCCGTTTCGGCGAGGCGTTTGGCAAGCAAGGCGAGGCGCTGCTCGACGACTATACGTATTTGACGGAACAAGGCATCACGTGTCGCGTCGAACACGGCTTGCCGACCGGGCGCCTGTTCCGCCCGCTCGCAAAAAACTTGGACGACCGGGTCGCTTTGTTCGTCCATCGTAAAGATGCAGAACAAGCCCGACAATTATTGAAATGAAAATGGCGCTGAAGCTTCAGCGCCATTTTCATTTATGTACTTGACGCTCCGAGCAATAGTAGGCGATGTGTTTAATTGTCGCCTCCGACAACAGCTCGAGCTTCGTTTTCGCGATGACGTCATCGATCACATCGAACGTATCGGCACAGTTGGCTTTGATGCGTTCGACCTTGAGACGGGATGTCTCAGGGAAAATCAAGAACGACGTGACAGGGACTGCCTGTCCGCATTGCTTCTTCAGGACGCTCCTGACGTGCTTCGTCATCCGCTCAAGCTCTTCCATCGGATGCGGATAGATGTTTTTCCAACCGAGCGACGTCTCGAGACGACAGTCACGGTTCGTCATATGGACGGCCGACGTCGTCCGATTGATGCGGACTAAAAAGACGCCTTTCGGGCCGACCAACACATAATCGAGAACGTCATCGCCGAGCTGGACGTGTTCAATCATCATCCAATCAAAGCGACACGTATGACGAATGATCTCAACGATCTCGTCCGTGTACGACTTCGGCGGTGCGATGACTTCTTCTTTCGTGCGGAACAAGCCTTTCGTCTGTCGTTTCTCAGGTTCTTTTTTGACGGCCGTCAATACTTGTAACATCTTCTCCACCTCCTCACTTTATTCGCTCGGGCCGACCTGTTTTCCGAAGACGGCCTTTTCTAAATTCGAGATGCGACGCAACATGTCATAGTTCGACGCGACAGGCTGGGCCGGTTTGACCGGTTCTGCTTGTTCGTTCGAACCGCGGCGGAGCGACTCGTTCTCTTGGCGCAACCGTTCGATTTCTTTCGTCATCTTCTCATAATCGCGGATGACGACGTCCAAAAACTGGTCGACTTCTTCTTGTGAGTACCCACGAAGGGCGGTCTTGAATTCTTGTTTATAAATGGCTTCGGCTGTTAATTCAGTTTGCATCATTTTCACTCCCAATGTTGTTCCCATTGTTTTTCTTCTTCGATCACGCGTAATTCTTCCTGTGTGATCAAGAATAACTCCATCTGGTGTTTTCGTTTAGCCCCTTCGACGAGAAAGCGTGGGCTTCCTCCCGTCTCTTCGTCATACAGTGTGATTAATCCTGCTGCTTTGTCTAAAAAGAAGGCAGTTTTTGCCCGCAACTGGCTCGGGTCCTCGTAAGGACGCTGGGTCAGTGCTTCAAAAAAGTCGGCCTCGAGCTGCAAACGAATGAACAATTCTTGCTCGTACGGCTTATACTTCTCTTCCATCTGTAAAAAAGGTGGAAATACGGCGATTTTGATTGGATAAGTTTCTCTTAACTCTAACAATACTTCTCCAGCCCATAATTCACAACCGTTCGTGCCACTAAAAATGAACCATTCGGCTCCTAGCTCGATGGCTTCGACAATTTTTCGCTCATACGCTTCCTTGATGATGCCGATACCGGGATGGTCGGCTTTGAAGATGCCGAGCTCATGCGGCCGGTATCCTGTGATGGCGACAACTTTCATGACTGCTTCCTTTCTAGCCGGTTCATCCGGTGCCGAAGCGCCCGCATCTCGGTCAAAGCGGTCTGTCGAAGCACCGTCTCTTTCCGTTCCGCCAAAGCGATGGCCTGTTCGGTATAGATGATGGCCCGATTGATGTCTTTTTCGCGATGTTCGGCGTATTTCGCCAATTCGACGAGCGCCTCGACCGTACCGACTTGTTCGAACAGCGGCAACGCCTGCTCCATCTGACCGGTCCGTTTTAACAGGAGCGCTTGACGCATCAAGGCCCGCTTCGTCGGCTGTTCGAGCCGCTCGTACTCTTGAAGCGCCGCCTCGGCGTTGCCGAGGTCGTTCAACCAGTGCGCCCGTTCTTCACCAAATGGCGTCTCGTCGGCTTCGACGAGATGACAGAGCCGTTTGTAGAGCGAGACGAGGCTTAGACAATCGGCATGATGGTGTTCGATGACCGGCTGTAAAATATCCGGTTCCCGGTCCTTCACATATTGGAAATAGTGCATCGGGGCCAAGAAGCCGGGCAAGTCGTCCGTCCGGGCGTGACCGAAATGGGCCTCGACCGCCTTGAGCGATACCGATTCGAGCGTCGGTTTCAGCAATCGCCGTGAGGCATGCAACAAATCAACATGGCCGACGGCCGGTAACGCTTTGACTTTCGAGCGGACGAACGTGTGCCGTGTCTTGATTTGGGGCCAGTCGAACGATTTTCCGTTATACGTCACGAAACGGACCTCGTCGCCGATGTCGTTCAAGAAGTGATAATAAAACGCTGTCTCGAACGCGGGATGAGGCAACACGTATTGGATCATCTCGAGATGGTCTCCTTGGAAACGCGCGAATCCGATCAAAAAGATCGAGGTCCCCGATCCGCGGAGCCCAGTCGTCTCGGTATCCATGAACAACACCTGCTCGGACGGGACATCGACTTGGAAAAAGGGATGGGTCGATGTCGCGAGTGAAGCTTTGGCGGAACCGAACGTAAAGTCGTGGTACGTCTCGTCGAGCGGATAAATCTGCTTCAAGCGGACACACCACTCTTGTTCGAACGTCAGGATTTCTCCACCCCGGGCCCGCCATTTTGCTTGTTCGACGTCGTCCGGCGTCACGGCTGTTTGTTTCGGTTCATTCGTTTTGATGAGTCGTGATAGTTTTGCTTTCATATCGATCCTTTCAATGCATGCAACTGCTGGACGACCTGCTGTTTGAAATCACCGTACCCAATCATGCCGACGCACCGCGGACAGCCGCTCTCACACGGACAGTCCTCGACCGTACGGATGGCTGCACCCAAGACCTCATCGGCGTCGCGATAAAGTGCCTCGCTCAATCCGATGCCGCCTGGGTAGCGGTCGTATAAATAGACGGTCGGTTTGTTCGTATGGGTCGCTTTCATTTGAATCGTCGTGAACAAGTCGAGCGTGTCACACATCAAATAGAGCGGGGCGAGCCGCCGTAAGAGATCACTGACCGCTTCGAGCTGATCTTCCATGTCGGCTTCCGAGTAGGCGAACCGTTCGTCGAGCGTGAACCACGTCGCCGTCGTGTGCAGTTCTCGTTCCTGCAAATGAATCGGTCCGGAACCGATATTCTCGTGCGTCCCGAACTTGATTTTCTTAAATAGTGTCGCCATCGCGATGACCGATACTTCTCCGAACGTCTTCACGCCGGTCGTCTTGTTCTCTTCCAACACTTTCAGTTCGACCGCCAAATTGGCGTCCGTATAGTAATCGACGTCGACACGTCGGACATAAGCTTTCTTCTCTTCAAAGTCGAGTCGTTCGACTTGGTATTGTTCGGCCCCATGTAAATAGATGGCTTCGTCGTGGAGCAACGTCATCGCGCTGAACGTATCCATCTCACCGATGACCTGGTTCTTCGCGGTTTGATCGACGATGACGACGTTCTCTTGGTCACTCGTCCGCAGCGAGATGTCGTGAGCCGGGAATGCGTCCGTCATCCAATAATATTTATTGGCCCGTTCATGCAAGATGTGGGCGTCCGTCAAGAAATCGAGAATTTCTTCCGTCTCGACCGTGCCGAATCGTTCCCCTTTTGAGAAAGGCAGTTCGAAGGCGGCACATTTCATATGGTCAACGAGAATGATTAAATTGTTCGGGTCGAGACGAGCCGCTTCCGGAGACCGGTCTAAAATCAAATCGGGTTGTTCGACGACGAGTTGGTCGAGCGAAGACGACGAGGCGACAAAAATGACGAGCGCCTCGGAATGACGGCGCCCGGCCCGGCCCGCTTGTTGCCACATCGAGGCGACCGTGCCCGGATAGCCGTTCAAGACACACGCCTGCAACTGGCCGATATCGACGCCGAGTTCAAGCGCATTCGTCGAGACGACAGCTTTAATCTCACCGTTACGGAGCCGACGCTCGATTTCACGACGCTCCGACGGTAAGTAGCCGCCCCGATAGCCAACGATCGATTTTGGTCCGAGCTCGCGCCGCGTCAGTTCTTGTAAATACGTCAACAACACCTCGACCCGTACCCGTGAGCGGGCGAAGACGATCGTCTGAATGTCCGCTTCGACGAGCTTTGAGGCGATCCGCTTCGTCTCGAGCGTAGCGCTCCGACGAAGCCCGAGCGCCTCATTGACGACGGGCGGATTGTAGAAAATCAAATGTTTCTTCCCTTGAGGCGCCCCGTTGTTGTCGACAAGGACGACGTCCTCTTCGGTCAACAGTTCAGCCAGCTCGACCGGGTTGGCGATCGTCGCTGACGTCATGATCCATTTCGGATGGCTCCCATAATAGGCACAGATCCGTTTCAAACGACGAAACACGTTGGCGACGTGGCTACCGAATACCCCTCGGTACGTGTGCAACTCGTCGACGACGATATATTCCAAGTTCTCGAACAAGCGAATCCATTTCGTATGATGCGGCAAGATTCCAGAGTGAAGCATATCGGGATTCGTGATGACGATATTGCCGGCGTCCCGTACTTTCGTACGAGCCGCTGGCGCCGTGTCCCCATCGTAAGTGAAACAGCGGAGGTCACCTTCGAGCGCCTCGACCATCTCCATCAAATCACTGTTTTGGTCTTGGGCGAGCGCTTTCGTCGGGTACAAGTAGAGCGCCCGGGCATTCGGTTGTTCAATCATTTTCGATAAAACCGGCAGATTGTAACAGAGCGTCTTCCCGGAAGCAGTGGGGGTGACGATGACCGTCGAGTTGCCTCGAGACGTCTGCTCGATTGCTTCGGCCTGATGGGTGTACAGTTGTTCGATTCCGCGGCCATGCAGCACCCGGACGAGATCTGGCGGGACGCTCGATGGAATCGGCGAATACCGGGCCGGCTTCGCCTCGACCGTGTGCCAATGCGTCACGTTGCCCGAGAAACCCGGGTCGGTCTTGAGCGTCTGAATCATTTCTTCCACGGAACTTTTTTTCCGCATAGAGTTCACCTTCTTTACGATTTCGAAGGTGCAAGACGTTCCACGACAGCCTTGACTTGGCTGATCCGTTCGTCATGTACGAGCCGATGGACGGCCGGCAAACGGAGCACGTCCATCGCTTTGAACGAATCGGCGACATGCTCATTCTCTTCTTCGAGACGCGTGATCGCATCGTCATACAACCGTTGCGTCGACCGTCCGAACAAGACGATGGTATGTAGCTTCGTGCACTTCGAGTGGACCGCTTGTAAATGCTTCGTGTAACGCTGCACCGCTTTATGATAATCTTCATGCGTCGCGAGCGCTTGGCGCTTGCCCCGCAGAAGTTCAGGGTAATATGACTCGTCGCCGAGAAACATCGTCTCAACGCCGATCCGTTTCAAATAGGGATGGCCACTGGCCTCGGCCACGGCTTGATCATCAATCAAGCGTCCGAACGGAATCGATTCCTCGAGGAGCAATCGGCCCATCTTCAAGCCATTGACGCCATGTAACGGGATGCCTAAATCATCCTCTTGCAGTCGGTCGATCACAAACAATACTTTCATCTTACGTTTCAATGAGAGTTGTACCATGTGTCACCATCCTATTCGCTTTCTTTTCATTATAGCAAACGAAACAGAAAAACAGGGCGCTGATGTCGCCCTGTTTCCTGTGAGTCAGATTAGTCACGACCCCCGTTGCCATTCCCGTTGCCGTTGTTACGGTCATCCGAGTCTGACGTCGATTGACGGCTGACGTCCCCCTCCGAATCCGACTCCCCGTCTGTCTCATCGGTTGTCGGTTCTTCTTCGGTCGGTTCTTCCGTGTTCTCGTCTTCGGTGTTGTTGTCGTTTCCGTTATTCTCATTGTTTTCGTTATTGCCATTGTTCTCGTTGCTCTCACCATCGGTTTGCTCGCCTTCTTCTTCAGGAGGCGTCTCTTCCGTGGCTGGCTCTTCTTCCTCTTCGGCAGCAGGCTCCTCGCTCCGTTCGACCGTGTAGGAAGTTTGGAGCGGGCTCGACTGTTGATCGCCGACGAGCGCGTTCGTCGCGTTGGCGACAATCGTGAACGTCGTCTCCCCTTCACCGAGGCCAGAGATGGCGATGCTCGTGTCTTCGGTCGTCCCGACGACACGCTCGCTACCGTCCGGACGTGTCTCCGTCACGGTGAACGAAAGTCCTTGGTAACCAGCTGCTTCGACTGCTTGCTTGTCGTATGACCACGAGAGCGTACCTGTCTCGCCTGGCACATCGTAGTCAATCGATGCGCCGGTCGGCGCGGCGAGTTTGTCCGGCTGCAAGTCTTTTGGTTTCGTTCCTTTGACGTACAACTCGTTTCCGAGCGAGAGCACCGATTCCGGTTGCTGGAAGCGATCCGGTTGACCCGTCGCTTTCGTCACTTCTTGCATCATATACTCGAAGTAATATTGGGCGTAGTTCGGTTTAAACAACGATACGGGTATGTCATTTGATGCACGAGCCGTCCATACCGAAATTGAGTAATCGGTCGTATAGCCGGTAAACCATTTATCATTCTCCTCGCCCTTTTCATCGTTCGTCGTCCCGGTCTTCCCGGCGACGTCGTACGGGAACGCGCCTGGTTCATACGTCCCGTTCGAACCGCTGACGACGTCACGAAGCATATCCGTCAACATGTAAGCCGTATAATCTTCCATCGCCTGCTTCGCTTTGATCGGCGAGTTGATCGTCGAGCCGTCGTTGAACTCGATTTTTTGGATCAAGTGCGGCTTCGTATACATGCCGTTCGTGCCGAGCGCAGCGTAAGCAGCCGCCATTTGTGTCGTGCTCGCTTCTGCTACACCAAGACTGTTTGCCGGCAGAATCTCGTCACCCGCACGCGCCGGCTCGATGCCGACGTTCTCGACGAACGACTCAATCGCCTCCGAACCGAACTCTTCCTGTACTTCATAGAAGGCACGGACGGCTGGAGTGTTACCAGAAACCGTCAAATAGTAACGCATCGTGTTGGCACCGCGGAACCCTGGATAGTAGTTCCCTGGTTTAAAAGTTTCGCTTTCGTCAAACTCTTTATCAATCAAGACTTTCCCAGTCGACCACTGTGCGTTCTCGATCCCTGGACCGTAATCGAAGAACGGTTTCGCCGTCGACCCGATTTGGCGTTTCTCGCGCGAATAGTCGCGATAGTTCTTATCGCCTTGTTTCGCTTGTTCACTGTCGATGACGGCGACGATTTCACCCGTCTTCGTATTCAACACGGTCGCGCCCATGCGAAGATCTTCTGGGAACTCACTTGTTGGAAGGTTGACGTTATCGTTCTTAATGTCGTTATTGAACTTCGTATGCAAATCTTTATTGATTGACGTATACACTTTCAAGCCCGTCCCGTAAATGTCGGCCTGCTCGAGACCGTAGTCTTCCTCGAGCTCGGCTTGGACGCGAGCGTAAATGGAGCGCGTGTACGTCTCTTCTTCTGTTTCTTCACCTGGCGAGATGACGTCCGCAATCTCGACGTCGAGCGCCTGGTTGTATTCTTCTTCCGTGATATGACCGTCACGCTTCATCGCTGAGAGCACTTGCTCTTGACGATAACGCGTCAGTTCCTGGTCCCCGTTGATTGGGTCATAGGCACTCGGACGTTGCGGGAGACCCGCCAAAATGGCCGCCTCTTGGTAATTCACTTCTGAGACCGGCTTATTGAAGTAGCGTTTCGATGCCGTTTGGACACCATATCCGCCTGTACCGTAATAGTTCTTATTCAAGTACATCTCGAGAATCTGTTCTTTCGTGTACTCGCGCTCAAGTTTGATGGCGAGCCACTGTTCTTGCAGCTTCCGCTTCAATTTCTTGTCGGTCGACAAGAACGATTGTTTGACGAGCTGTTGCGTGATTGTCGAACCACCTTCGGCCCCGAAGCCGTCCGTCAAGTTCGCGACAACGGCGCCGCCGATACGGCGCAAGTCGATCCCGTTATGTTCATAGAAGCGACGGTCCTCGATTGAGATGACCGCTTGTTGCATCACTTCTGAAATTTCATCGATGGAGACGTACTCCCGAATTTGTCCACTTCCTTCGAGCGGTTCGCCTTCAGCTGATAATAGTTGGATCGGATACGTATCGACCAACTTCTCTTCATCGAGCGGAGGTGCCGTCGCGATCGCATACGCCGTGTATGCGGCGCCGGCGATGACGCCGATAATGAATAAAATCCCTAAAATCGTTAAAATGCGTCGAAACTTCGACTTCTTCGTTTTTTGTTTCGGCTTTTTGGCCGCTGGTTTACGTTTATTGCTCGTCGTATCTTGTCGACGTGCCATCCGACTTCGTTCCATTCACGCTTCACTCCTTCTATTTCAATCGAGCCACGCCTCAATCGCCGTCAAATAATCGACGGCGGGCATCGCCCGGGTTGGAACTTCAATTGCTTCTTGCTCGATATAGGAGAGCGGAATCGACTTCCGTCCCGATTCGCGCTGTTCCCACCAAACTAATAATTGCTCCGTTGATAACACATATTGCGTATTATAGCGGCTAAACCGAATGATGACAAAACAAACCCCTCCATGCCGCTCGCACTCACGCATGTGGTTGATTTGGTGGTCGTGGAAGTTTCCGAGTGGAAATGACGTCTTATTGTTTGTCTCTTTCGCCTCGAAATCGATGTACTTCCCGCGATACACCCCGTTATAATCGGTCGTCGACGCTTGCTTGAAATACGCCTCGGTCACTTTCGCCGCGCTCCGTTTCGGGTAATCGACTTTCACGATTTGCAGCGGTGTCGGCTTCTTATGGATGACCGCTCGTCCATGAAGTCGGTAAAACTCATTTGTGTCGTTCAGCAGCGTCTCAAGGTTCATGCCTCGATTCGCATACGTCTGCGGATTAGAGCGGACCGGCGTTGCCGCAGGTTTCGGCTTTTTCCCGTTCGGATAATGGAACAATGTCGTCACCCCTAGTCTCTAGTTTAACAGGTTGGTCCAGCCGTTCCTTCCGTCTGAAGTCTGATTGTCGAGTTCTGTCGCTCGACTCCTGTGTGGATTTTCCGCAATCCATATCGTACCAAACTCACGTATGTTAAACTAGTAGGTAGTTCATTGTGTAGTCAAATTGACACGACCTTGTTACGGAAGAGCTATTTATTTTTCTGAAATAAGTCTTCTACTTATTAGCCATAATCAAGACAGATTAAACGCAGATTGACGTAAGTTTGAAAAAGTGCGCAATAAGCAATGTAAACCAAGGTTGGAAAACAATTAGCAGGCTCGCTTGGATAAACAGTTGAGCCATGGTTGGAGGAGTAAGATGGAAACACAAAAGAAGTATGTCATGTTCGTCGATGAGACGGGCACGCCAAAAGGAAATACCCAGTTCAACCTCACCGGCGTATTGATGGAATACAAATATGCGATCGATGCCGACGAGGCCGGGATGCCGTGCGAGTTGAAGCGCCGGTTACATGCCTTCAAACGCGACGTGTTCAAGACGGAGAATATCCCGCTCCATTTAAAAGAGATTTTAAAGGCCGAGCATCCGTATGGGAAAGAGGATGGCATCACGATCGATATGCTTCGTGACTTTTGGAACAAGTTGCCGGACTTCCTACGCGATATCAACTGTACGATCATCAGCGTCGAGGTCGATAAACAAAAGCTTCACGACTTCTATTCAACGCCGAAAGACCCGTACGTCGTCGCCTTCGCCCACTTGATGAAATCGTTTTATGCATTCTTAGAAGAGACAGAAGCGGTCAGCGCCCGTGTCGTCTTGGAGTCGCGAGACGACTATCAAAACTTGCTCATCCAAAAAGCATTCTTCGATATCTTCAATTCAGGGACGGTCCATCTCGACGTCGAGAAGAGCCGACAAAAGATTAAAGGTTTCATCTTCTCGGAGAAACAGAACACAATCTATCAGTCTGGGCTTGAAATCGCTGACCTCGTCTGCCTCCCGCTCTCGCGTGTACGTCGCGGCGTCATCGAAGTGAAACCACGGTTCGTCCATTATGGGGATGAGAATCGGATCTTCAAAGCCATCAAGGACAAGATTTACATTCGTAAAGAAAGTCCTGACCAAGATTTCCGTAACTGGGGATTCAAAAAAGTACCCATCACGAAAAAACGCCGCGAATGGAGCGACCATCCGTGGAACCATTAAAAAACTGCCTTGCCGAAGCTTCGGCAAGGCAGTTTTTTGATTAACGCAAACCTGGAAGTGTCTCCCGCAAACGACCGAGCGCATTGAGTCCGGCCAGGAACGGTAGGACGGCCACAAGCCCGATGGCCCAATCGATGGACAATATGTCGGTCAACACCCCGGCAAAGATGGCTCCGAACGCATAGCCGCTGTCGCGCCAAAACCGATAGACGCCCATTGCTGAGGCGCGCCAATATGGCTCGGCGACGTCACTGATCGAGGCTTGGAGCGTCGGATAGACCATTGCCGTCCCGATGCCGAGCATGACCGCGGCGAGCACCCATTGCCAATAGTCGGACATGACGAGAATCGCCCAAAGCGAACCGGCCTGGACCCACATCCCGGCGACAATCAATCCTTTGCGTCCGATGCGATCGCTCCATACCCCGGTGAACAGTTGGAAGAAGCCCCACGCCGCCGGATAGACTGCCACGATTAATCCGACTTCAGCTAGACTGAGCCCTTGTGCGGCGAAATAAATCGGGAACAAGCCCCATGCCATGCCGTCTTTCAGATTGGTCGACAGACCGGCCACCGTCAGACTCGAGAGCGAGCGATCTTTCCAAGTCGTCGTCATAAATACGTCTCTCGCAGAACGTGTTTTCTCAGACCCGCTCGTCGGTTGGAGCTGTACCTGATTCGTCGTATCACGGACGAACAATGATAACCCGAGACCGATGAATGCGACGAGGACACCGATATAAAACGGTTCCGGCCGACTGCCGTACGTGACGGCAATCATCCCAGAGACGGCGGCCATCACGGCGACACCGACATAACCGGCGAATTCATTCAGTCCGACCGCGAGCCCACGCTCCGTCGGTTTAGCCAAATCAATCTTCATATTGACCGTCATCGACCACGTCAGTCCTTGGTTAATCCCAAGCAAGACGTTCGCCACGATGATCATCCACCAGGCCGGGGCCAACATGACGAGCACGGGGACGAATACCCCGATCCCCCAGCCGAAGACGAGCACTTTCTTGCGCCCGAATCGATCGGCGATGGCTCCTGCGAAGTAATTGACGACAGCCTTCGAGAACCCAAAGCTGATGATGAACGATAGCGCCGCACTCGTCGAGACGAGACCGAAGTCCTCTTCTCCGATGATGGGCAAGATCGTCCGTTCGAGGCCGACCATCGACCCGACGAAAAAGTTCGTCACGACGAGTAAGATAAAGTTCATTTGATTTTCTTTTATTCCAATCCGGGTTTCACCCATATACATCCTCCTTGCCGATTGCTAACTGGATTGAGTATACCAAAAAATACCCCCCTACGTATAAAAAGCGTCTTCCCGATCATGAGATCAGGAAGACGCTTGTTCATTGTCCGGTCGCTTGCTTGGACTTCATTCGTTTCTTGCCTTCGCGGCACATGTGCAACAGCGGGCACGTCTCGCAGGCAGGACGTTGCGCTTTACAATGGTAACGTCCGAAAAAGATGAACTGATGATGGAGCTGAGACCATTCTTCGCGTGGGAACTTCTTCATGAGCGTGTCCTCGACTTGACGGACGTTGTCTTTCCAACGACAGATTCCGAGCCGTTTCGAGACGCGCTCGACGTGTGTGTCGACGGCGAACGCCGGTTCATGAAACGCGACGGACAAGACGACGTTCGCCGTCTTCCGTCCGACGCCAGGCAATGCCTCGAGCGATTCGCGGTCCGACGGGACGATTCCGTTATGACGTTCCACGATTTGCATCGACAGCGCCTTCACGTTTTTCGCCTTGTTCCGATAGAGACCGATGCGCTTGATTAACGCCTCGATGTCGGCGACGTCTGCCGCGGCCATCGATTCGACGGTCGGATAGGCCTCGAACAGACCAGGCGTCACTTTGTTGACGAGTGCATCCGTCGCCTGCGCCGATAACGCCACGGCCACGACCAGCTCGAACGGGTTGCGGTGCGTCAACTCACAGTGGGCGTCCGGGAACATACGGCGCATCTCGTCCGACACTTCGTTCAATTGGGCTCTCGTCAACATCACTTTTTCCTCCGTTGATAATCGACGAGGTCCTCGAGCGACTCGACGTTATGGTCTTGCCACACCCGGAGGATCTTGTCCATATATTTGAAGTTCCGTACGTTGCGTAGTTTCGCTTCCCGAAGCGCGGCCATGATCAGCTCTTCGCTGAAGCCGTCCTCGGTCAACCAGCCGACAATCTGCTCGATCTCAAATGGAGTGATTGTCCCGAACTCGCGCTCAAACGTATGAATGATGTTCTCATTCAACGAATGGGCCGATTTTTCAGGTGCCGCCCCTTCCTCGAGCGCCAAGAACAATGGAAGCAGACTGTATCGTTCGACCTCGGCCGACGCGTCGATGGCGATCAACTCTTTTTGGAGCAGGCCGAGCAACACGGCGCGGGCCTCGCTCTCGGCCACGTTCATCCGGTCCCCGAGCTCACTCGGGAGCGGCATCTCGATGCCTTCCCCGATCATTTCAAGCAGATGGATGACGAGATTGAACTCGACCGGCGTCAAGTTGAGGCGACGTGCCTCGGTGAACAGTTTCCTCGGAACGACGACTGGATTTTGTTCGAACAGCTTGATTATATTATGTGCATCCATGTCGCACATCCTTTCTAGACAAATCAATCGGGGAAGACAAAGTCATCCCCGATCGGCGATTATGGGTGAATGCGGTTCAAGAGACGTGGGAACGGGATCGCTTCGCGGATATGCTCGATACCGCTAATCCAAGCAACCGTCCGCTCAAGGCCGAGGCCGAAGCCAGAATGCGGGACCGACCCGTATTTACGGAGTTCGAGATACCAGTCGTACGCGTCCGTCTCATCAAGACCTTCTTTGATGATTTCTTCTTTCAAGCGGTCGTAGTCGTCTTCACGCTGCGAGCCGCCGATGATTTCGCCGTAACCTTCCGGCGCGATCAAATCGGCACAAAGGACGAGTTCCGGGTTCTCCGGGTCGACTTTCATGTAGAACGGTTTGATGTCTTTCGGCCAATGGGTGATGAACACCGGGAGGTCATGCGCGTTGGCGATGGCCGTCTCGTGCGGTGCACCGAAATCGTCACCGTACTCGATGTCGTCGAAGCCTTCCTCTTTCAAGAACTTGATCGCATCCGTATAACGGACGCGCGGGAACGGTGCTTGAACTTTTTCAAGTTTTGACAAGTCACGTCCGAGCAGTTCCAATTCGTTACGGCAGTTCTCAAGTGCCGACTTGGCGATGTATGAGACGTAACGCTCTTGGAGCTCGAGGCTCATGTCGTGGTCGAAGAACGCCATCTCTGGCTCGATCATCCAGAATTCGATCAAGTGACGGCGCGTCTTCGATTTTTCGGCCCGGAACGTCGGTCCGAACGAGAATACTTTCCCGAGTGCCATCGCTGCGGCTTCCATATAAAGTTGGCCCGTTTGCGACAAGTAGGCCGGCTGTCCGAAATAATCTGTCTCGAACAATTCCGTCGTGCCTTCCGGTGCGCTCGACGTGATGATCGGTGGGTCGATCTTCACGAATCCTTCTTGGTTGTAGAACTCGTACGTCGCCCGGATCAATTCGTTACGGACTTTCATGATCGCGTGCTGACGACGCGAGCGGAGCCAAAGGTGACGGTTGTCCATCAAGAACTCTGTCCCGTGCTCTTTCGGTGTGATCGGATAGTCGACCGATTCCGCGATCACTTCCATATCTGTCACCTCGAGTTCGAACCCGAGCGGCGTGCGACCACCGTCCGATTTGACGGTACCGGTCACCCAGACCGATGTTTCTTGTGTCACGCCTTTGGCGAGGGCAAACAATTCTTCGGCCACATCGGCTTTGACGACGACCGCTTGGGCGAAGCCGCTCCCGTCACGAAGTTGAAGGAACGCGATCTTTCCGCTCGAACGTTTGTTGGCGATCCAAGCTCCGACCCGGACCGTCTGGCCTTCATAGTCTTTAAATTGGCTGATTGAAATAGTTGTCATGTTCATATCCATCCTTTCGCTTATCGAGCGTTACGTGTAATGAAGTCTTCCACTCGATCGAGCGCTTCTAGTACTCGTTTTAATTCTGTTGCATATGACAAGCGGACGTAGTCGTCCTGACCAAAACCTGAACCCGGGACGAGCGCGACGTACGCCTCACCGAGGACGGCCTCGCACCACGCATCGACCGAGTCGTAACCGCTCATCGTGGCCGCTTCTTTGGCGTTGGCATATAAGTAAAATGCGCCTTGCGGCTTCAAGCATGTGATTCCTGGAATCGCAATGAGTCGTTCATAGACGATCTCGAGTCGTTCAGCAAACGAGACACGCATCATCTCGACGTCATCTTGTGGCCCATTGTAGGCTTCGACCGCCGCAGCTTGCGCGATCGACGTCGGGTTCGATGTCGAGTGCGACGCGAGGTTCGTCATCGCCTCGATGATCGTCTTGTCACCGACTGCATAGCCGATGCGCCATCCCGTCATCGCATGCGACTTCGAGACACCGTTGATGATAATCGTCCGTTCCCGCATGTCAGGAAGCGTCGCGATGGAGACGAACTCCGCCTCACCGTAAACGAGTTTCTCATAAATCTCGTCACTGACGACGAGCAGATCGTGCCGTTTGACGACGTCCGCAAGCGCCGAGAGTTCAGATTCTGTATAAATCATGCCGGTCGGGTTCGATGGGCTGTTCAAGATGACCGCCTTCGTCCGATCCGTGATGGCCGCCTCGAGCAGCTCCGGCGTCAATTTGAACATCGTCGTCTCGTTCGTGTCGACGTAGACCGGAACCCCGTCAGCCAGCTTCACTTGCTCCGGATAACTGACCCAATATGGTACCGGAATGATGACCTCGTCCCCTTCATCTAAAATCGCTTGGAACAGCGCATAGAGGGCGTGTTTCGCACCGGAAGCAACCATGACCTCTGGACGTGTGAACGTTAAGTTGCTGTCGCGTTTCGTCTTTTCGATGATCGCGTCTTTGAGTGCGACCGTCCCGCCAGATGGGGTATACTTCGTGTCGCCATCGCGTGCAGCCTGACAGGCTGCCTCGATGATGCGTTCAGGCGTATTGAAGTCCGGCTCACCGGCCCCTAGCCCGATCACGTCTTGACCCGACGCTTTTAACGCTTTCGCTTTCGCCGTGATGGCGAGTGTCGTTGAAGGTGTCAACTGCTTTACACGTTGTGCCAATAGATGTTCCATTGAGATCCCCCTCTAGTTTCGTCAAGGCGAGTCCGTCAATTGGACCCGTCGAATGAATTCGCCCGCTTGGAGCGTATAGTACGAGTACGTGTAAGACGTGCCCGCTTTTGTCACGACTTCGATCAATGCCCGTTCATCGAAGCCATATTTACAGCTGACGAGCGTACCGCCGGTCTCTGCGACCGAGTCGGCACAGATTTGTTCTGAATCGACCGTTGCGATGTCCCGTGTCTCGATTGGCAACTTGTCGTCGACCGGCACGAACTGGACCCGATCCGTCTCCTCGAAGACGACATACGGTTCTGTCCCGTTAAACAGTTCGGCCCGTTCAATCGAGACGGACGGTTGCTCGTCGACGAGTCGCTCGCGCGCTTCCTCGATCATTTTCTCTTTCGTCCGCTCGGTGTGGCCGACCGTGAACCAATAAATGCCACTAAATACGATGACGACACCGATGAGTGCCGTCATGAACGCAATCACTACTTTTGTCTTCCGTGTCATTCCGTCCGATAGATGGTGAACACCATCTCTTCTTTCTTCGGATCATTCACTTTTTTCTCTAAAGCAAGACCGAACATTAAATCTTGGCTCTTCAACGTACGATTCAACAAGTCGACGATTTTGTAGACGTCTGCCGTCGGCTCGATTCGAACCGTCGCCAACGTCTCAATATTCGAATTCATGATTACTCCTCCTTCAAAAAACACTATACCCATTATTATAAAGCGATAATTTCACGATGCCTAGCGTTATCTCTGATTTCCTAGCCCGGTCTTCTCTTTCTCGTCTAAAAACAGCTCAAGTTCAGCGAGTGCGGTCTCGAGCGGTCCGTCAATTCGATCGACGGACGGTAGACTGTTGATGAACTGCTTGCCATAACGCGTCGTCTCGACGCGACGGTCGAAAACGAAGATGGCGCCGTAATCCTCTTTCGAACGGATCAGGCGACCGACCCCTTGCTTGAAGCGGATGACCGCTTGCGGAAGCGATAGTTCAAAGAAAGACGATTTACCGGTCGCCTCGATCTTCTCGGACCGAGCCTGCATGACCGGCTGGTCGGGCGGCGCGAACGGAAGCCGGACGATGATGAGGCAGGTGAGTGCCTCGCCCGGAATATCGACCCCTTCCCAAAAGCTTGCCGTTCCGAACAAAATCGACTGGTCGATCCGTTTGAACTGTTTCGTCAAGCGGCTTCGCGATCCACCGCTGACGCCTTGGGCGAGGAGCGTGTACGCCTCATCCAATTGGTCTTTGACAGCCTCGTGCGTCAAACGCAACAGTTCGTTCGACGTGAACAAGACGAGCATCCGTCCTTTCGTCACGTTGGCGATTTGGGCGATCGAGTCCGCAATCTGCTCGACGAACCGCGGCAACGGAACTTCGTTGATGAGCGGGATATCGGACGGGACGAACAGTTTCGCTTGCTTCTTGAAATCAAACGGTGACGCCAGGACGACGCGGCGAACGTTTTCCCCATCGAGTCCGAGACGCCGCTCAATGAAGCCAAATCGTCCTGAGACGGTCATCGTCGCCGACGTCAGGATGGTCGGCCGTTTGGCGAACAGCCGCTCATGCAGGAGCGGTCCGATCTCGACCGGCTGGGTGTACACCGAGGTCAACTTGCGATTAGCCAGATTGAGCTCAACCCAACTGACGGCATCGTCGTCCCGCGTGAGCATCGTCTCATAGAGGACGCTCTCTATATCGCGCACGTCGCCGATGAACGCCTTCAAATCACCGAGCACGGCCCGTTGTTTGAACGTCATATGCTCTTTATGCTCATCGAGGAGACGGTGCAGTTGTCGCAATGTCGTCCGTAACGTGCGCAGACGGTCTTCGAGCCGTTTCGCCACTTCACGGATCGGTCGGAACGGTTCCCCTTCCCGCTCGAAGCGGACGGTTTGACGTTGCTCCCGTTTTTTCCCGAGTGACTGGAGCGCCGTGAGCAAATCGTTCAGCTCATCGTCGACGCGGGCGAGTGCTTGATCGGTCGCTTTGCTGAACGCCTCCGCCTCTTCCGAGACGGACGTCAAATCGGCGAGCCCGAGCACGCGCGAATGAAACTTGCCGTCGGCACCGTAGCCGAACCATTTGAACAGGCGGTCAAATTGAATCGCGTCAAACGTGACTCCGAAGTGATGCGACGCGACTTCCTCGACTTGATGCGCCTCGTCCAAGACGAGTGGCGTATCGGTCGGGAGAATCCCAGCCTGGTGTTGCAAATCAGAGAACAACAAAGCATGGTTCGTCACGATGATATCGGCCTCTTTCGAGCGCAAGACGGCCCGGGTGAAGAAATCACGGCTATACCAAGGGTCGAAGCGACCGAAGTCAGAGGCTGCATCGGCCTGGATCAGCCGTTTGAACGAGGCCGGCCCTTGTGACGCCGCACCGGGCAATGACAACTCTTCCAAGTCCCCCGTCTCGGTCTCGGTCAACCAGACGAGGACCATCGCCTTGCACATCGCCGGGAGCAGCCCGTCATTCGTTTCTTCGAGAATCATCTCGAACTTTCGGAGGTCGATGTAGTTGCGTCTCCCTTTCAAAAGTGTGAACTCGATTTCAGGGAAAATCGCTTTTAAGATTGGTAAATCTCGATTCAACAACTGTTCTTGCAACTGAATCGTATGTGTGCTGACGACGACCGGGCGCTTCGTCTCGAGGGCGTGGTGTGCGCTCGGAATCAAATACGCCAATGTCTTTCCGGTCCCCGTACCCGCCTCGATCAACAGCGTCGCCTCGTCGTCGAGCGCCTTATAGACGTGTCGCATCATCTCGAACTGGCTTTGACGCGGTTCAAATTGACCGAATAGTGCCGGAAGCGTCTCTTCGATCGTCCGGTGAAGAAACGGCTCGAACGGTTCGCGTTCGACAGCGGGTTCGAACGTATCGACGAGACGTCGGAGTGCGATTTTCCGATGAATATCGAACGTCGTCTCATCGTCGGCTCGGATCCCGACCTCAAGAATCAACTCGTCGAGGAGCGGTTCGACGTTGCTCGTCCACGACTCGGACAGGCGTCGTAACTGTTGTAACGTCACGAGCGGCAAGGCGCGCAACCGTTCAATCAAACGAATGAACAGTTCCGCCGTCGCCTCGGCATCGCTGAGCGCCCGGTGCGCGTCAGTATGCACGAGATCAAACGTCTCGGCGAGCGACTCGAGCGCATGGCTCTCAAGCGTCGGGTATAGGATCCGGGCCAGCTCGACCGTGTCGATGGCCCGTCCCTGGAACGGGATATACCCGGCTTGCTCGAGACTTTCATTTAAAAAATTCAAATCGAAAGACACGTTGTGGGCGACGAATATTCGCCCATCGAGCATCTTCCATATATCTGGGATCACTTCCTCAAACGTCGGGGCTTCCGCCACGTCTTGGTTTGTGATCGTCGTCAACTGCGTGATAAAAGGCGGGATTGGGCGACTCGGGCGAATCAAGGTACTGTAGCGCTCAATCACTTCACTCCCTTGAACGACCACCGCCGCAAATTCAATCAGTTCGTCGCCGGACTTGACGGAATGACCAGTCGTCTCCAAATCCACTATCACATAGGTGTCCATAACATCCATCCCATCTTCGGCACGCTCGTGCTTTCTGTCTGTCTCATCTTACCATAGAACGATACACGAAAAAACGGGGATGCCTCTATCGGACATCCCCGCTCGTGTCATAGAATCGTATGGGCGATCTCTTCATAAAGAAGTTGATCGATCTCGTTCCGTTCGTTCAAGACGGCGACTTTCGGACGATGCTGTTTCGCTTCCTCGGCCGTCATTTGGCCGTACGCCATGATGATGACGACATCTCCGACTTGGAAGTGGCGGGCCGCTGCCCCGTTCAGACAGACGACACCCGAACCTCGTTCTCCTTTGATGACATACGTCTCGATACGAGCTCCGTTATGGTTGTTCGTGATGTGCACATGTTCGTTTTCCATGATGCCGACCGCGTCCATCAAATCTTCATCGATTGTGATTGAACCGACGTAATGCAAGTTCGCCTCGGTGACGGTCGCTTTGTGTAGTTTCGCGTGCATAAATGTTCGAATCATTGGATTCATCCTCTCTTCCAAATCACATTATCAATCAAGCGGGCCCGTTCGAACTGCACCGCTACGGCAATCAATAGTTCGGTCGACGCGGAGGTCACCTCGGTCAACGTCGGGTAGTCTTTGATCTCGATATAGTCGATCGTACTGTTTGGGACGTTCTTCAGGCGTTCCTCGAGATGTGCTTTCACATCTTGAATCGTCTCACCTTGCGCAAGGGCGTCTCGCGCCTCGATCAAGGCACGGTTGATGTCACTCGCATCCGCCTTCTCCATCTCCGACAAATAGACGTTCCGGGACGACTTGGCGAGACCTGATTCTTCACGGATGATTGGACAGCGTCGAATCTTGACCGGGACGAAATAGTCACGGACGTATCCTTCGATCAAGGCGACTTGTTGCGCGTCCTTCAAACCAAAATAAGCGCGCGTCGGACGGACCAAGTTGAACAGCTTGGACACGACGGTCAAAACGCCATCGAAATGACCGGGCCGGCTCGCTCCGCAGAGAACATCTGCGCCGGTACGTACCGTGACACGAGCCATGTCGAGCGGATACATCGTCTCCGTGTTCGGGTAGAACAAGACGTCGACACCCGCCTCGCGGGCGAGCGCCTCGTCCCGCTCGAAATCACGCGGATAGCGGTCGAGGTCCTCGTTCGGACCGAACTGGGTCGGGTTGACGAAGATGCTCATGACGATGAGGTCGTTCTCTGACTTGGCCGCCTCGACGAGACTGAGGTGCCCTTCATGCAAATAACCCATCGTCGGGACGAAACCGATCGTCCCGGCGTCGTTCAACAGTTTCTGTAAGTCATGTGGTGTCGTGACGATGTTCATGCCTTGCCCCCGTAGAGCGTGTCGAGCAACGACTCATCCATCGTGAACGTGTGCCGTTCGAGCGGGAACGAGCCGTCTTTCGTCGCCTCGACATAATTGCGGATTGCCGTCGTCGCGACCTCGTTCACATCGGCATACGCCTCGACGAACTTCGGCAGACGGTCGACGCCATATTTCAAGATATCGTGATAGACGAGCACTTGACCGTCCACGTCGGCACCGGCACCGATGCCGATGACCGGGATTGTAAGTGCCTCGGCAATCTTATTGGCCAATTGGTGCGGCACACACTCGAGAACGAGCATCTTCGCACCGACCCGTTCGGCCTCGAGACTGTCGGCGATCAACTGTTCGGCATCCTCGAGCGATTTTCCTTGTACTTTATAGCCTTCAAGCACACCGACCGATTGTGGGGTGAGGCCAAGGTGGGCGACACACGGCATACCGACTTTCGTCAGACGTTCGATCGTCTCGAGCACCTCGCCGGCCCCTTCAAGTTTGATGGCATCGGCCTGACCGTCTTGGAACAACGTCGCGGCCGCTTGAAGCGTGCGGTCGAAGGCGCCATGGTATGTCGCGAACGGCATATCGACGACGACGAACGTGTTCCGTGCCCCGCGGCGCACGGCCTTGGCATGGTGCACCATGTCGGAGGTCGTCACCGGAATCGTCGAATCGTAGCCGAGCACGACCATTCCGAGCGAGTCCCCGACTAAAATGATGTCGACCCCTGCTGCCTCGGCCAGTTTCGCCGACGGATAATCGTAGGCCGTCAACATGACCAATTTCTCTTCTTGCTTCATCTTCTTCAATAACGAAGTCATCGTATGCATATGGTTCTCCTCCTAAATGTGGAGACAGGTTACAAAAAACGCCTTCCTACACGAATGGTAAGAAGGCGCACGAAAACGATCTCAAGTAGTTGAGTGTCCTTCTGTCCCTGTCAAAATGATCAAGGCAGACAAAATATAGAGTGGCGGTCTGCAGTTCCGGTACACTTCGCGAGCGATAGCGTCCGGCACATTCATTATAGACCACGAACCCGTTTCCATCAATCATTCCAAACTGCGATCTCCGCCGAATAAATCGGCTCGATGATTCCTTCTTGTTCCAAAAGGAGTGCGCCTTCTTCCGAAATACCGCGCATCGTTCCATACCTCGGCTTACCTGACGCCGTCAACGTGATCGATTCGTTCAGATAGGCGGCATGCTCGAGCCAATGCTTGCGCACAGGGCCGAACCCAGACTCAAGGAACAAATCATATTCGCTTTCAAGCTCGGCGAGTAAGTTGGCAAGCAGCTCGCTTCTGCGATGCGTCTGATTCGTCTCGAGTTTGATCGATGTTGCCCGATGCGCGAGCTCTTCCGGGATGACCTCGCTGTTGACGTTCATCCCGAAGCCGAGGATGACGGCTTGAATCCGGTCACCCTCCGTCTGCATCTCGGTCAAGATGCCGCCGATTTTTTTCCCGTTGAGCAACAAGTCGTTCGGCCATTTGATGGTGGCCGGGATGCCTTGCGCGTGCAGGGCGCGCGCGAACGCGCTCGCCGCCATGAGCGTCAGCTTCGAGGCGTCTCGAATCGGCAACGCCGGCCGCAAAATCACGCTCGCCGCGATATTGACGTGGCTCGGATTATACCAGTTCCGGCCGAGTTGGCCTCGGCCCGCTGTCTGCTCTTCGCTGATGACGAGCGTTCCTTCGAGGACGCCCTTTTGCGCCAATTCATGAGCGATGCGTTGGGTCGTGTCGATTTGCTCAAACGCATGGACGAGTTGTCCGAACCGCCCTTTTCGGAACGATACGAACGCCGGTTCATCGAGCCGGTCGGTCTGGCCGAACAATTGATACCCTTTTCGAGGAATCGTTTCAATCGCATACCCGTCTTGTTTTAACGTCTCGATATGCTTCCAAATAGCGGTACGTGAAATATTTAATTGGCGGGCCAACTCTTGACCGCTCCAGACGGCCCCGTCCTGCAATAGATTTAAGACTTTTCCGCGTGTCGAAGCCATTGTTCGGCCTCCTTTCGTAACGATTCCGGCTCATTGGCGAGCTCGCCAATGAGCACGAGCCGCTCAACGTGGGCGAGCAGCTGTTTGATGAGCGGTCCCCGGGCACCGAGATGTAGCGCATCGCGACCATCGAATCGGAGTTCCCGACGCGACTGGATCGGCAACTGCCGCTTCAACTGTTCGGCCGTCTCGCTTCGTCCGGACATCCGCAAGTATGTCGCTAGCGTCTCCGGCGTCGTCTCATAGATGGTGAACGTGTCGAGCCCGCTGTCGAACAGACGCGCGAGCACGCCCGCCTCCCGCTTCAGTGCGTTCGAGCGTTTCCACGGTGTCAGCCAATCGGTGGCGTCAGCATAATAGACGAACAACGCCCACCCCCCGACCGGGTCGACCGGGGTCCGCTTGTCGGCGATGACACGGCGGATGAGCGTCTCCGTGACGTTCGGCAAATATTGATGGATGCCGAGGTCAAGTATCGTCGCGAGCGCCTTTCGGTATGCCGGGCCCACCATCAACTTCTCGAACTCGATGGCGACCCGTTCCATCGCGATGTCTTGCAGTTTGTGGCCGAGTTCGCGTGAGGCCCGTTGCACGTCTTCGTCGAGCCGGAAATCGAGTTGGGCCATGAAGCGGAACGCCCGCATGATGCGGAGCGCGTCCTCGTTGAAGCGTTCATAGGGGCTGCCGACGGTCCGAATGACACGTGCCTCGAGGTCCATCCGTCCGCCGAACAAGTCGACGACGTTGCCGTCGTGGAACGCCATCGCGTTCATGGTGAAGTCACGCCGTTTCATATCTTCTTCAAGCGAGACGCCGAGCGAAACATGGTCGGGTCGTCTCGAGTCCGAGTACGTCCCTTCCGAGCGGAACGTCGTCACTTCGAACGGATGATGGTCGAGGATGACCGTCACCGTGCCGTGGTCAATCCCGGTCGGTACCGATTTCGGGAACAAGCGCATGACTTCGTCCGGGAAGAGCGACGTGGCGATATCGATATCATCCGGAAGCGTACCGAGCATATAGTCACGGACGGCACCCCCGACGATGTACGCTTCGCCGCCGTGGGCGTTGATCGTCTCGATGATTCGTTTGGCGTATTCCCATTCCGTCATCGTCCCACCACCTGTTCATAAAGCGATTCATACGCCGTGACGATATCGGCCGAGGCGAACTGTTTGGCCCGCTCGAGCCCGTTCGCACGGAAGCGTGCATGGAGCTCGTGGTCGAGCAAAATCGCTTCGAGCGCTTTCGTCGCCGCGGGCGCGTCGCCGCGTTTGACGACGAACCCTTCCACGCCGTCGGTGATGACTTCCGGCAATCCGCCCGCATCGCTGACGACCGACGGCACACCCGTCGCCATCGCCTCGAGGGCGACGAGGCCGAACGCCTCTTTGTCCGACAACAGGATATGGACGTCGCACATCGATAGAAGTGCCGCCACTTGCTCTTGCTTCCCGGCGAAGATGACTTGCTCTTCGAGCCCCATCTCGCTCACGAGGCGGCGCATCGCTCCCATGAGCGGACCGTCACCGACGAGAAGCAGTTTTTTGTGCGGCACGTTCATCTGCTGGAACGATTCGAGCACGAGGTCGATTCGCTTCACTTGCCGGAAGTTCGAGATATGGATGACGACCCGGTCCTGTTCCGATAAACCGTATCGTTCGCGAAGCGATGTATCGGCCTGCGGTTGATAGACGGCCTCATCGATAAAGTTATGGATGACGTCAATCGACAAATCGGACCCGATCCGCTCGAGCGTCTCTTGTTTCAAGCTGTCCGAGACGGCCGTGATCGCGTTCGATTGGCGCAACCCATAAAGGATGGCCGGCTTGAGTTCTTCGTCTTCCCCAAGCACGGTGATATCGGTCCCGTGGAGCGTCGACACGATCGGCGTCTTCGTCCCGGCCATCTCGCGGCCGAGGGCGGCACAGACAGCGTGCGGCACCGCGTAGTGGGCATGAATGACATCAAGACCGAACGCCTGGATGACGCTCGCGATTTTCGAGGCGAGCGTGATGTCGTACGGCGGATAGCGGAACACCGAGTACTGGTTGATCTCGACTTGGTGGAACGTGATATTCGGATGGTAGGCGTTCAGTCGGAACGGGATGCTCGACGTGATGAAATGAACGTCATGCCCCCGGTCGGCGAGTTTCATGCCGAGCTCGGTGGCGAGTATGCCCGAACCTCCGACCGACGGATAACAAAGGACCCCGATGCGTAGTCTCATGCGAGCTCACCCGCCTTCGTGACAACGTACGGACGGGTCGTCATGAGCCCTTCGGCGTACTCCGTGCCAATCAAACTGCCGAAATGCCGTTCCCGTGCCAACACCCGATCGAGATAGGCGTCCGTGAGCGGTGTCGCCACACCGTCGACCGGTGTGAACTGACTGGCATAAGCCCGTAAAGCGTTTAGTTTATGTTCAATCGTCGCCGTGATGTCGATGCAGACGTCAGGCGTCGTATGGGCGTTAATCATATATTGATAGACGCTCGCCGGTCGATACGCGGCGACGTCCGGCATAAATTTACGGATTCCCGCGTTAAAGAGCGCCTCCTCGACGAGTCGGGCGCAAGCCCCATGGTCAGGATGGCGGTCGACGCCGTATGGATAAAAGACATGTGTCGGACGTTCGGTCCGAATCAAACGGACGAGCGCCTCGACTTGTTCATTGTCCCCTGTCAAACCCCGGTCCGGAAAACCGAGGTTCACACGCCGGATACCGAGCACACGGTCGGCCATCTCGGCTTCTTTCCCCCGGGTGACGACGTCCCCGTTCGATGACAGTTCGGCTCTCGTCAAATCGACGTATAGGACTTCGACCCCGTCCTCGGTCCATTGGGCGGTCATACCGGCGATGCCAATCTCAATGTCGTCCGGATGGGCCCCAATTGCTACTATTTTCATAAAATCACCTCTTCTGTGAAAAGTATATCGGACTCCGTCTCGATTGTCATATGTTCAGGGTAGGCAATCGAGAGGTTTTTCGAGTACGCTACTAGATGGGAGGTGAACCAGATGACGGTACAATTACCGATTCGGTTTCGCAATATATTCTTCATTTTGATTGGTTCCTTTATTTTCGCGTTCGGTGTCTACCACTTCAACGTCCAGAACAACTTGGCGGAAGGCGGCTTCACAGGCATCACCTTGATTCTGCGGGGCTTGTTCGATTGGTCGCCATCGATCACGAACTTGGCGCTCAACATCCCGCTCTTCTTCGTCAGCTATAAGCTGCTCGGGCGGACGACGTTCATCTACACGCTCATCGGGACGTTCAGCTTCTCGCTCTGGTACGCCCTGATTGCCAAGTACTCAAACCTCGTCATCGATTTGACGGACGACATGGTGCTCGCGAGTTTGTTCGCCGGCCTGTTCATCGGGGTCGGTCTCGGCATCATCTTCAATAACGGCGGCACGACCGGAGGCGTCGACATCATTGCCCGGCTCGTGCAACGTTACGTCGGCTGGTCAATCGGCAAGACGTTCCTCGTGTTCGACTTTTTCGTCATCGTCCTCAGTTTGACGTATCTCGATATTCGCGAGGCGATGTATACGCTCCTCGCCGTCTATATCGGGGCCCGCGTCATCGACTCGATGCAGGAAGGGACATATGCCGGGAAGGCCGCCATGATCATCAGCGACCATCGCACGGCCATCGCCGACGGCATCCACGCCACGATGAACCGCGGGACGACCCGTCTTCTCGCCAAAGGCGGCTATTCGAACAAGGAACTTGAAGTCCTCTACGTCGTCGTCGGGCGGAACGAAGTGAACCGGTTGAAAACGATCGTCAAACAGATCGACCCGCACGCCTTCGTCACGTTCCACCACGTCTATGAGGTCGGTGGTGAAGGCTTCACGTTCGATGAGAACCGGATTCCTTTGAAATAAGTCACGACGCACAACGCCCCATTCGAATGAACGGGGCGTTGTTTCATTATCGTTCGATGCGGACAATCTCAAACGTGAGCGTGCCGCCCGGTGAAGCGATGGAGACGGTTTGACCGACGGCAGCTCCCATCAAACCGCTACCGAGCGGTGACGTCGCGGAGATCGACCCGTTTGCCAGATCAGCCTCGAGCTCGCCGACGATTTGGTACGTCTCGGTGTCACCATCCGGCAGTTCTCGCAACGTCACCGTGTCGCCGAATCCAACCTCTCCGGCAGTCGCTTCCTCTTCCACGACGACGGCAGCGGCGAGCGTCCGCTCTAGTTCGCTGATTTTCGTCTCGATGCGCTCTTGTTCACGCACTGCGTCAAAATACGTCACATCTTCTCGAAAGTCACAAAATTTCCGGGCCGCTTTGACACGTTCGAGCGCTTCACGCCGACCCTCGATGCGAAGCGTCTCGAGTTGTTCGATCAGACGCAGACGACCCGCCTTCGTCAACTGTGGTTTTGACATCTCGGTCCCCTTTCCAAACATGATAAAAAAAGTCCCGTCACGTGGACGGGACCGTTGATTCTACTCATCACGTGGCATGAAGACGATGAGTGCCAAGCGGATCAATTCGGCGACGGCGACGAGCGTTGCCGCCACGTACGTCCATGCTGCCGCATTGAGCACTTTGCGCGCACCCGACTCTTCGGTTGCCGTGACGATTCCGTGGCTCGTCAGTTCAGCCATGGCCCGTTTCGAGGCATCGAATTCGACTGGGAGTGTGACGAGTTGGAACACGACCGCCCCGAGCATCATGATGACACCGAGTTGGGCGAGGCCCATCGCGCCGAGCAAGAAACCACCTAAGAGAAGCGGGAACGACAAGTTAGACGTGATGTTCACGACCGGCACGAGCCGGTGGCGGACACGCATCATCTTATAGTCGGTCGCATCTTGAATGACGTGGCCGATCTCGTGGGCCGCAATCGCAGCCGATGAGATTGTCGAGCCTTGATACACTTCACGTGAGAGACGGACGACTTTATTGACCGGATCGTAATGGTCACTCATCAGTCCGTCGACCATCTCGATGCGGACGTTGTTGACGCCGTTTTGTTTCATGATGAAGTCAGCGACTTGGGCGCCGGTGACGCCGCTTTGAATCGGTTGTTGAAGAAATTTTTTGTACGTACTTTTCACTCGCATCTGGGCCCATAATGGGATGAGCATAATCAGTGCAAGATAGAAAATATAGCCACCTAATGACATGTTCTCTATCACCTCTGCGTGTATTTGATACCCTGATTTTACATTCTTATGAACTTATTATCAAGTGAAATGCGCAGGATGAGGTGGTATCCCATAAAAAAACATATTCCCGTCAACCAGAACGAACCGTAGCCGATCCAGGCGATATGCTCGGCGAGCGACGGATAGCGCGGCCATTGGCCGAGCACATAATCGACGACGTCATTGTGGACGACCCAGACGAGCGTCAAAACGAACGAACGAACCGTCCATGTCATGAACGGTGCATACAACAGCGCCTGGAACGCCATCGCTCCGTGCGACACCATCAGCATGACCGCCATGAGCACGGTGAACGTCTCCGCGTCCGGTCCGAGTTCCCGCAAGAACAAGAGGTTCATGATGACGGCCCACACCCCATACTTGATGAGCGTCACGAAGGCGAGCGTCTCCATGAGCGGCGACTTCTTTCCGGCGAGCCATAGGCCGAGCACAATCGTGAAGAAGAGCGAGGCCGTCGGGCTGTCCGGTACGAACGGCCAATAGATGAGCGGCGTATCGCGAAGCTGGGGCTCATACCAGACGTACCCGTAGATCGTGCCGAGCAGATTGATGAGAAAGAGTAGTCCTAACACGAGCCGGTGTGTCAGGATCGGGCGCAACATATGTATCATTCGAGTATTCCATCCTTTTTTTCTTCATTGTAGCGCAACGAAACAAAAGTAAAAAGAAGTGTGGCCCGTTTGACGGGTCACACTTCTTGAACCAATCGTTTATTGGTTGTTTTCTCCGCCTTCACCGTATGAAGCGATGAATTCAGACATGGCTTGGAGGTCCTCATCCGAACCGTCCCATTGGCCGGCCGGCATCGTTCCGACACCATTGACCGCGATGTCCGCGATCTCTTCGGCCGTGTAAGCTGTCCCGACGAGACCTGGAGCGGCTGCGCCGCCTTCAAGGTTCTGACCGTGACAGTTCACACATGACTGCGCCGAGTAAATCTCGTAACCTGGTGCGGCCGTATCGATTTCCGGGCCCTCACCTGGTACTTCCAAGATTCCTTGTTCGTGAACTTGATCCCAATGTGTCGTTTGAACCGACTCCCACGTCAAGTAGAAAATTGACAAGACGCCGAGAAGCATGAAGCTGATGGCGACCGGACGTTTCGCCGGACGACGTTCGAGCCCCTGGTCGAGCCATGGTGCGATCAAGAGCGCCGTGAAAGCGACCCCTGGCAAGATGACCGTCCCAAGAAGGATCCAGTCCCCTGCTGCGAATTGGTATTTGAGCAATTGATACAAGAACAAGAAATACCAGTCCGGTAACGGAATGTAAGACGTGTTCGTTGGATCGGCGATGTTTTGGAGCGGTGGTGCCTCGACGATCGTCAAGGCGATGAACCCGATCAAGAAGACCGAACCGACCATCCACTCTCTCAACAAGAAGTTCGGCCAGAATGCCTCAGTGCGTCCTGGGTATTCAGAATAGTCTTTTGCAATATTTTGTTTCCGATTCGAGATTCCTACTCGAGAGTCGGTTACAAATTTCATCCCTTTACCGCGATGCATATCGTTTCTCCCCCTTTATATCTTCGAATCGGCTTATAGCGGTCCTGAAATCCCTTGTTTACGAATCATCAAGAAGTGGGCTCCGAGGAGTCCGAACAAGGCCGCCGGTAAGAAGAAGACGTGAATGGCGAAGAAGTTCGTGAGCGTCCGTGCGCCGACGATCTCACCACCGGCGAGAAGCGTCTTGGCGATGCCACCAATGACCGGGACACTCTCGGCAATTTGAAGCGTAACTTTCGTCGCGAACAACGCTTTCATATCCCACGGCAACAAGTACCCTGTAAGACCGAGCGCCAAGACGACGAAGAACAAGAGAACACCGACGACCCAGTTGAGTTCGCGCGGCTTCTTATACGATCCGGTAAAGAATACGCGGAGCGTATGTAAGAACAACATGACGATGGCGACCGACGCGCCCCAGTGGTGCATCCCACGAACGATTTGTCCGTGTGCGATCTCGTTTTGTAAATAATACACCGACGCGTGCGCGTTGATGATGTCTGGTACGTAATACATCGTCAAGAACATCCCTGACAGAATTTGAATCACGATCGTGAAGAACGTCAGACCGCCGAAGCAATAAACAAATGCTGAAAAGTGATGGGCAGGGTTGACGTGTTCTGGAACTTCATGGTCAGCGATGTCGCGCCATAACGGCGTGATGTCGACGCGTTCATCGACCCAATCATAAATTTTTTGTAACATCGACTATTCCCCCTCTCACAACTGTGCGACTGGACTGCCCAAGTATAGGAAGCCGTCTTTTTCTTCTTTTTCGTAGCGTGCAAGTGGTGATGTCGGAGGCGTACCCGGAATGTTCGTTCCATCTTTCTCATAGCGACCGAAGTGACACGGACAGAAGAACTCTGTCGGTCGAGTCGGGTCTCCACCATATCCTACTTGGCAACCGAGATGCGTACAAATTGGAGACAAGGCGATGATCTCGCCGCTCTCATCTTTAAATACCCACGCCGAAAGCGTTTCTTCAAATTCATACCAAGCATCTTGCGTTTGTTTCTTAAAGTCGACACGTTGCGGCTCAGTCGTGATGTCGTCGAGACTGATGACTTTTACTTTATCGCCCGCATCCGATTTTTTTAAGACCGGATCGATCGCAAAGTTGACCATCGGACTGATCAATGTTGCCGCCATAAAGCCACCTACACCAGTCAACGTATACGTTAAGAACTGACGGCGTGTGACTTTTGACCCATTTTGAGCCATTTCGTTCCCCCCTCATTCGTGTGCATAACCCCATAATTCTTTATGCATTCTTCACAAAAATTTCTCACTCAACAAAATAGTATATCAATAAAACCTCCACGTCAACCGCTTCATGTCGCCATCCAACGGCTCGAAAGCTCGGTAATGACTTGCGTCGCAAAATTTTGAACCATCGTGTGCGACTGCTCGCCGGACATGCCTTTTAAAGCAAGCGGCGGAACAAACATAATCGGCAGTTCAGACCCTTTGAAACGCAAATCCGAGGAGATGAACAACACGTGGGAAAACCCAGAGGACACCGCCTTCGTGAGTACCGCTTCTGCCGTCGCCCGGCCAGCGTCCACGTCGACGTAACTAAGTGTCGGGCTGAGCATCGTCCGTCCCGACAGTTGCCGTTCGGTCTCAAGTGCCACCGCCTGAATGACTTCGTTCCCTTCGGCTTTTCGCACCATGTCCTCATCAAACGCCAGTTCGACGAGTGGGACGACGAGCGTGTCGACGTATTGGCGTTCTGTCAACGACTTCATCGCGTCTATGCCATCGAACCTCATCTTCCTCCTCCTCTCCTCCAGACACACATCATCATGTCCATTGTAGCGTACCTACAAACGTTCCCTATGCGAAATTTATGAACGAAATGTGAAATTATTGTGTATTCCTACGTCATTAATATACCAAAAAACAAGCGCCAACCATAATAATCTGTACCCCTTGTAAAGGACATTAATAAAAAAACTTATGCTGATTCAAGGAGATGATTCCTGTACTGTACGGGAGTCATCTTTTT
>NZ_JACSLF010000015.1:0-53647 GCF_018617975.1 Exiguobacterium sp. s21
GCCAGCGTTCGTCCTGAGCCAGGATCAAACTCTCCAAAGAATTTGATATAGCTCTTTAAAAATGACGAAGCTTGCGCTTCATTCAAAAAATGTAAAACATTTTTGCCTCATCGTTCAGTTTTCAAAGACCAAGTGTCTGTCGTGTTAGCGACTTTTTAATAATAGCGATTTGACTTTTGAAAGTCAACCGTTTTTTATTATTTTTTTCATCCGCTTTCTGTTGTTCAGATTTGAACAGCAGCGACGTTTATTAATATATCAGCGCCCCGCATTTTCGTCAACTGTTTTTCTAAAAAAACTTTATTTTCTTCGGGAATCTTTTTTCCAACGTTGAAAACCGACTTTCCTCACATAAAAACAACGTAGAGTCCTCCCACCTAGGGCGACGCTACGTTGTTGAAGAGTGTAACTATCGAGTGCTTCCGTTCCTATTGATGTTAGGACGATTTAGAAGACACCCGCTTCTTAGATTTAGCTTTAGCCTGATTCTTCGTCGATGGTTTGGCATCCTCTGCTTGAGCAGGCGCTTGGAATCGATGTAGCATCAATACTTGATACGCGTTAGCAAATACGAGCGTCGCTAACGCTGGCCACAAGAGCGCAATCTCATCCGTCGCCTGGAGGGCTGGAATCCATTCGATCAATGTTATAACGATCATCAAGAAGAGCGTCGGGATGAACGCACTCGCGTTCGTCTGTTTCGCCTTACTCGTTGCGATAATCCATGAAACGATCACTAACACGACCATCTCCCCGATATACCGCCACATATGATCGTTACCAAAAGCGAGCATACGAAGGTAAACCGCATCAAATAGTGCGAAGGCGATTAACAGCACTTGTACACGATTCCATAGTTTTGGACCACGGAACAAATCCAAACCGACCCGGTGGACAATCAAGTAGGCAAAGAAGCCCATCATGCTAATCCCGGTCCATGTGCTCGAGTAACTGAGTGCCGTCACAATCGCTTCCCACGATTGACTCACTAAATAGCCAGGATTGGCCAGCAAGTTCATGACGAACCCAAACAACGTCCCGAAGACGAGCGTCGTCCAAAATAACCTTAAAAATCCTTGTACCTTCATCTCTAAACCATTACCCTTCTATCTGTTGAATGACCGCTTGCGCTAGTCCGTCGTATGTCTTCTCAAACGGATGCCCATCTCGGTAAACCGATGGTGCAAAGTCTTCTTCATTCTCATACGGCTGACCGAGCGGAATTTGCGCGAGCAATTTGCTCTTCAACGCTTCAGACAATTTTTCGCCGCCGCCATAGCCGAAGACGTACTCTTTCTCCCCTGTCACTTTACTTTCAAAATACGCCATGTTTTCGATGATACCAAGCACTTTGTGGTTTGTCTTGATGGCCATTGCCCCAGCACGCGCAGCGACAAAAGCAGCTGTTGCGTGTGGCGTCGTGACGATCAACTCTTGACATGCCGGGAGCATCGAATGAATATCGAGGGCGACATCACCCGTCCCTGGCGGCAAATCGAGGAGCAAGTAGTCTAGGTCGCCCCACTCAACATCGTTGAAGAAGTTATTAAGCATCTTCCCGAGCATTGGTCCACGCCAGATGACTGGAGCGTTATCTTCTACAAAGAAGCCCATCGAAATCACTTTCACGCCGAAACGCTCGACAGGAATGATTTTCTCGCCACGGACGACCGGCCGCTCTTCAATCCCGAGCATGTCAGGTACACTGAAGCCGTAAATATCCGCATCAATCAATCCGACCTTCTTCCCTGCCCGCGCTAGCGCGACTGCCAAGTTGACCGAGACTGTCGATTTCCCGACGCCACCTTTGCCCGAAGCAATCGCAATAAATGTCGTGCCAGCATTTTCACGGAGAATAGCTGGCTTCGTCGCTTCTTTCAAACTTTCGTCATTGAGCGCCTCGAAGCGAAGACCGACCGTCTTGAATCCTTTTCCTTTGAGCAACGTGACAATCTCTTGTTGAAGTTGGAGTTGCTCGCCGCTCCCGGTTTGACCGAGTGCCACTTTTACACTGACATAATCTTCTTTAATGCGAATATCCTTCACGCCAGCTGTATCTCCAAGCGTACGGTTGATTGTTGGATCGATCAACCCCGCCAATTCTTCACGAACTTGTTCTACTGTAAGCATGTGGTTTCCCCCTAATTTCTGTCTCGCTAACAGTATATCAAAAAAAGCGTTTTCTTGAGGGAATGGAAATCAACAATTTCATGAGTAACAAAAAAACTCTCTACCCCGATGGGCAGAGAGTTTGAACCAAATTGTTCGAAGATTAACGCTTCGAGAATTGTGGTGCGCGACGTGCAGCTTTAAGACCGTATTTTTTACGTTCTTTCATGCGAGCGTCACGAGTCAAGAAGCCTTTTTCTTTGAGGCTTGGACGGAATTCTGGGTCCGCTTGAAGAAGCGCACGTGATACGCCGTGGCGAATTGCTCCAGCTTGTCCAGTGAATCCACCACCGTTAACGTTAACGATTACATCGTATTTACCTTCTGTTTCAGTCAATACGAGTGGTGATTTTGCCATCATGATCAAAGTCTCATGTCCGAAGTATTCTGAAATATCACGGCCATTTACAACAACTTTGCCGTCACCTGCAACGAGGTGAACGCGAGCCACCGAGTGTTTGCGGCGGCCTGTTCCGTAGTAACGTACATCTGCCATCGTTTAGTTCCTCCCTGTGTCCCGATTAACCGCGAAGTTCGTAAACTTCTGGTTTTTGTGCTGCGTGGTTGTGCTCAGCTCCAGCGTAAACGTGGAGTTTAGTGAATGATTGACGACCAAGTGATCCTTTTGGAAGCATCCCTTTGATTGCGAGTTCAAGCATACGCTCTGGGCGTTTTGCGAGAAGCTCTTTTGCAGTTTGTGATTTCAAACCGCCTGGATGACCTGAATGACGGTAGTAAATCTTGTCGTTCATTTTGTTACCAGTCAAGTGGATTTTCTCAGCGTTGATGATGATGACGTGGTCTCCGCAATCAACGTTTGGTGTGAAAGTCGGCTTGTGCTTACCGCGAAGAAGTGATGCTACTTCACTAGTCAAACGACCAAGTGTTTTGCCTTCTGCGTCGATAAGGAGCCATTTGCGTTCTACTTCAGATGCTTTTGCCATGAATGTCGTGCGCATGTGGAATACCTCCTAAAATGTCTGTTTGCTTAATTTTTTTAGTGCTTGTTTGATGCTTTATCATAATCCTAGTTTACGGGGCTAAGATTGTGGTTCATCTCTCAATGTGAAAATGAAATGCCAATGAATATAATACGATTTTATAGAGGGAATGTCAATCTACTTTTTCATAATTCACATTCCACAAGTATAGACCGTGCGGTGGGGCTGTAATCCCAGCGCTACGCCGGTCTTTTGAGGCGAGCATCCGGCTCACGTCTGCCGGCTCATATTTCCCACGCCCGACCTCTAACAACGTCCCTACCATAATACGGACTTGGTTATAAAGAAAGCCCGAGCCGACGAAACGAATATACATCTCATCGCCCGCTTCGACGAGCTCCGCTTCATAGATTGTGCGGACACGATCCTCTACCTCAGCCTTCGTCACTGAAAAGGAGGTGAAGTCGTGAGTCCCGACGAGCATGCGTAGCGCCTGTCGGATCCGCTCATGGTCGAGCGTGTACGTGACCGTTACAGCATGGTGGCGCCGGAACGGGTCCGCGTCGCTTCGGAAGAAATAGCGATACTCTTTCCGTTTTGCCCCGTAACGCGCGTGAAACGACGTATCGACCTCTTCGGCGGATCGGACAAGAATATCATCGGGCAACATCGCATTCAGCGCTTTGACGAACCGGTCGGCTGGCATAGCGAGGTGCGTATCGAAGTGTAGCACTTGCCCCCGAGCATGCACACGGGCGTCCGTACGACCCGAGGCCACTACTTTGACGGTCTGACTATGCATCCGCGCCAGCACACCCTCTACTTCGGCTTGAACCGTATTTCCGTTCGGTTGGACCTGATAACCGGCATAGTTCGTTCCATCATACGCAATCGTCAATTTAATTCGCTTCATCCTATCCCTCGCAATCCAATCAAGATGAGTGTGATGACCACGAAGATGATGAGTAACACCGTGTCACGACGGTGCCACGTCATCTCACGCAAGCGCGTCCGTCCTTCACCCCCACGGTACCCGCGGGCCTCCATTGCCGTAGCGAGGTCCTCAGCACGTTTAAACGCCGACACAAACAATGGGATCATGAGCGGGACGACTGCCTTCAAGCGATCCTTGAGCGGACCGCTCTTCAAATCGACGCCTCGCGCCTGCTGAGCCTTCATGATGCGATCGGTCTCGTCGGCCAAGGTCGGAAGGAACCGGAGCGAAATCGACAGCATGAGGGCGATCTCATGGGCAGGCACTCGGAATCGTTCGAGGGGGCGGAGCCCTGCTTCAATCGAATCGGTCAGTTCCATCGGTGTGGTCGTCAGCGTGACGAGTGTCGTCAACATGACGAGATAGAAGAAACGGAGCGAGACGATCAAGCCCATCCGGACGCCTTCCGAATAAATCGCGAACGGACCGAATGCAATCAACTCCGTCCCATCCCGGTTAAAGAACAGTTGCAACAACAGTGTAAAAATGATGAGGAATAAAATCATCTTCAATCCATTCCATAAATACCGCCATGACAATTGAGACAGTCTCACGGCGAACAAGGTAAAGCCGAGCAAGAACACGTTCGTCCATAAGTTATCAGCCAAAAAGACGATTGGAATGAAGCCGAGGATGAACAACGTCTTGGCTCGCGCATCAAGTGTATGGAGCCATGAATGTCCGGGAATGTACTGTCCGATGATCATGTCGCTCTCCCCTTTCTCAATTCGAGCGCGATCCAGTCCGCCAATTCGCCTTCGGTCCGTAAGTCCGGTGTCGTGACACCGAACGCAGGGGCAAGCTCACTCGCGAAGCGAAGCACATGCGGGATTTCAAGCTGGAGCCCTTTGACAAGCGCCTCATCTTTGAACAAGTCAAATGGATTCCCATCAAAGGCGACCTCGCCCCGTTCCATGACGACGACTCGTTCTGCGTACGCTAACACGTCGTCCATATCGTGCGAAACGAGAATGAGCGTCAAATCGAGTTCTTGTTTTAGCCGTTTGAATAACGCCAGCATCTCACGACGGCCGAGCGGGTCGAGTCCGGCCGTCGGCTCATCTACGACGAGAACATCAGGCCGACTAGCGAGCACGCCGGCGATGGCGACGCGACGCATCTGTCCGCCCGAGAGATCGAACGGGGAACGGCCCCATAACGTTTCATCCAGGCCGACGAGGCGCAACGCAGCATGAGCCCGCTCTTTCGCTTCGTCTTCAGACGCCCCGAAGTTTCGTGGACCAAACATGACGTCGCGTTCGACCGTCTCTTCAAATAGTTGATGCTCCGGATATTGAAAGACGAGCCCAACGCGGCGCCGAAGCGGTAGCAGGCTTTGCTTTTTGTCGCGACGCTTCGTAATCGCACGGACTTCGATGTCATCGACGACGACACGCCCTTTTGTCGGTCGCAGCAGTCCGTTCATATGTTGAACGAGCGTTGACTTGCCTGACCCAGTATGGCCAAGAAACGCAACAAGCGCCCCCGACGGAATCATTACATTCACATCGCGCAGCGCGGTTCGTTCAAACGGAGTATTCAATTGATATTGGTAAGTCACTTCTTCAATGCTAATCGGCATAGATGGTTCACCAACTCCGAATGTTGTAGCATCAGACGATCGAGTGGTATGCCCCGTTCCTTCAGTTCGAGTTGCATCCGGACAATAAACGGTACGTCGAGCTGGATAGCTCGTAACGCCTCCGGATTTTGAAACACGTCTTCGGGTGTGCCGGTCATCGCAATCTTGCCTTTTGACAATGCAATGATACGGTCGGCAAACAACACTTCGTCGAGCTCGTGGGTAATGGCGACAACGGTCATCCCTTCTGAGACGAGCTGTTGTACCGTTTCAATCACCTCTTTGCGCCCAATCGGGTCGAGCATTGAGGTAGCTTCATCGAGCACGAGGACATGCGGGCGCATTGCGAGTGCCGAAGCAATCGCAACGCGCTGCTTTTGTCCACCGGATAACTGATGCGGTTCACGGTCCGCTAGTTCCGATAATCCAACGCGCGCTAGACTGTCATCAATTCGACGAACCATTTCTTGACGTGGAAGTCCCATGTTTTCGAGAGAAAATGCCACATCATCGCGCACGGTCGCCCCGACAAACTGGTTGTCAGGATTTTGGAAGACGACACCGATCCGTTTCCGAACGTCCCACACGTCTGTGGCGTCCGTTGGATCGAGTGTCTCAACCCGGACTTCTCCTTCTTGAGGAAGCAAAAGCCCATTCCACAACTTCGTCAAAGTCGACTTGCCAGAACCGTTATGGCCAACGATAGCGAGCCATTCCCCTTTGTATACGTCGAGTGACAGCCCATTTAAGGCTGGCTCGGTTTGTCCCGGGTAACGAAACACGATATCGCGTACCATAATTTGAGATTCCATCTGCCGACTCCTTTCCGATGTGGAAACAGGGCAATACGTCACCGCATGCCCTGTTGACTGCCTAATGAATTAGACGAGTTCGATGATTACGACTTCTGCACCGTCACCGCGGCGTGGGCCGACTTTCATGATGCGTGTGTATCCACCTTGACGTTCAGCGTAGCGTGGTGCCACGTCTTCGAACAATTTTTGGATTGCGTCTTTTTCTCCAGCGTTCTCTTTACGAACGAATGAAGCTACTTGACGACGGGCATGAAGATCGCCACGTTTCCCAAGAGTGATCAATTTTTCAACGACTGGGCGAAGTTCCTTCGCTTTTTGTTCAGTTGTTTGAATGCGCTCGTTGATAATAAGGTCAGTTGCAAGATCACGTAAAAGTGCCTTACGTTGTGAGCTTGTACGGCCGAGTTTCGAATAAGCCATTACATTTCCCTCCTTCGGTTGAACTTAGTCTTCTTTACGCAAGCCCAAACCGAGCTCGTCCAACTTGAGTTGAACTTCTTCGAGTGATTTACGTCCGAGGTTACGAACTTTCATCATCTCTTCCTCTGATTTGTTTGCGAGTTCTTGAACAGTGTTGATACCTGCGCGCTTCAAGCAGTTGTACGAACGAACTGAGAGATCGAGTTCTTCGATCGTCATTTCGAGTACTTTTTCTTTTTGGTCTTCTTCTTTCTCGACCATAATTTCTGCATTGAGAGCCTCGTCAGTCAAGCCAACAAAGATGTTCAAGTGTTCTGTCAAAATTTTCGCCCCGAGCGATACCGCTTCTTCCGGACGGATTGAACCATCTGTCCACACGTCTAATAGAAGCTTATCGAAGCTAGCATCTTGACCGACACGTGTTTTATCTACTTCGTAGTTCACGCGTTGAATCGGTGTGTAGATCGAATCGATTGGAATAACGCCAATCGGCATATCATCACGTTTGTTATCTTCTGCCTGGACGTAACCACGACCACGGCGAGCAGTCAAACGCATGCGAAGCGTCGCGTTATCAGCGAGAGTCGCGATGTGGAGCTCAGGATTCAAGATTTCAACGTCGCTATCATGGGTAATGTCTGCCGCAGTGACAGCACCGGCACTTGAAACGTTAATCTCAAGCGTTTTCTCTTCGTCCGAGTACACTTTGAGAGCCAACTTCTTGAGGTTTAATACGATTTGCGTGACGTCTTCGACGACTCCGTCAATCGTAGAGAACTCATGAAGAACGCCATCGATTTGAACCGCTGTTACCGCTGCACCAGGGAGCGATGACAAAAGAATTCGACGTAGTGAGTTGCCGAGAGTAGTGCCATATCCACGTTCAAGCGGTTCCACCACGAATTTACCAAACGTAGCATCCTCGCTGATTTCGACCGTTTCGATCTTTGGTTTTTCAATCTCGATCATCTGAACCCCTCCTTGAGTGTATCCTGCCATGCAGCGCGAGCTGCATTGTATATGCTGTTTGTGCTAGGTAAGCCCTTCACACGCACAAGCGATTATACGCGGCGACGTTTCGGAGGGCGGCAACCGTTGTGCGGAACTGGTGTTACGTCACGGATTGCAGTTACTTCAAGACCAGTAGCTTGGAGGGCACGGATAGCCGCTTCACGTCCAGCACCAGGACCTTTAACGTTAACTTCTACTGTACGCATACCGTTGTCCATTGCAACTTTCGCTGCAGTTTCAGCAGCCAATTGTGCTGCGAACGGAGTCGATTTACGTGATCCTTTAAATCCAAGGTTACCAGAAGTAGCCCATGAGATCGCGTTACCTTGCGTGTCAGTGATTGTAATGATTGTGTTGTTGAATGTAGAGCGGATGTGTACCACACCGGCTTCAACATGTTTTTTGACTTTACGTTTTGAACGTACATTTTGCTTACGTTTCGCCATTGTTCAATTCCCTCCTTTACTTCTTCTTGTTCGCTACTGTACGGCGTGGGCCTTTACGAGTACGCGAGTTGTTCTTCGTGTTTTGTCCGCGAACAGGGAGACTACGACGGTGACGAACACCGCGATATGCGCCGATCTCGATCAAACGTTTAATGTTGAGTGAAACTTCACGGCGAAGGTCACCTTCAACTTTAATTCCGTCAATTGCTTCACGGATACGGTTGATTTCGTCTTCTGTAAGATCACGTGTGCGTGAATCTTCAGATACGTTTGCAGCCTTCAAAATTTCTTGTGCTCTTGTTTTACCAATACCAAAGATGTATGTGAGCGAAATAACGATACGTTTTTCGCGTGGAATATCTACACCAGCAATACGTGCCATGTGTGCACCTCCTCTTAGATTAACCTTGTTTTTGTTTGTGTTTCGGGTTTTCGCAAATTACCATTACTTTACCCTTACGACGAATAACTTTACATTTTTCGCAGATCGGTTTTACCGACGGTCTTACTTTCATGATTATACCCTCCTCCTGGAAAAATCGGAGTTACTTGTAACGGTACGTAATCCGCCCGCGAGTCAAGTCGTACGGAGACAACTCGACAGTTACGCGGTCACCTGGAAGGATTCGAATGTAGTGCATCCGAATTTTCCCTGAGACGTGCGCGAGCACCGTGTGGCCGTTTTCTAACTCCACTTTAAACATTGCGTTTGGAAGTGGTTCGACAACAGTGCCTTCCACTTCAATGACATCTTGTTTCGCCATCATTTATTCCCCTTTCTATATGAAGATATTTAGGAGCACAGACGATCTATCGCATTGTACTGTGAGAGAAGGATCCGTAACGGATCAGCACGAAGCAATAGAGCCTCATTCACCGGAATCGAGTTTCGTTAAAATCTCGTATCCATCGTCTGTGATGGCGATGGTGTGCTCAAAGTGGGCGCACATGCTACCGTCCACTGTCACAACTGTCCAGTTGTCAGCCAGTGTCCGAACATAGCGTTGACCAGCGTTGACCATTGGTTCAATGGCTAACGTCATTCCAGTCTTCAGGCGCGGCCCTTTCCCCGGTGGACCATAGTGCGGAATTTGCGGTTCTTCATGCAAATTTTGTCCGACACCATGACCGACGTATTCGCGGACGACAGAGAAATCATGAGATTCCACATACGCTTGAATCGCATGCGAAATGTCTGTCAAACGCTGTCCAGCCTTAGCGTGCTCCAATCCTTTATACAGACTTTCTTCAGTCACGTCAAGTAACTGCTGTGTCTCTTCCGAGATTGTTCCCACTGGATACGTCCAAGCGGAATCTCCATGGTATCCGTTATAGTAGGCACCGATGTCGATCGAGATGATATCCCCATCGTTCAATACCCGTTTTCCGGGAATCCCATGAACAAGCTCTTCGTTCACTGAAGCACAAACGCTACCGGTAAACCCGTTATAGCCTTTGAACGACGGTGTCGCACCTTGGCTGCGAATGTATTCTTCCGCGATCCGGTCGAGCTCAAGCGTCGTAATACCTGGTTTGATGTGCTCTTTGAGCACCTGGTGTGTTCGAGCAACAATTTGCCCAGCCTCACGCATAATCGCTATTTCACGAGGCGTCTTCGTGATGATCATTCAGTACCACCGAGTAACGCTTTGACATCGGCGTATACGACATCGATTGGACGATCTCCATCCAATGTACGAAGATACCCTTTTTCAGCGTAAAAGTCAATGAGTGGTTTCGATTGCTCGATGTTGACGTCAAGGCGACGGCGGACCGTTTCCTCTTTATCGTCTTCACGTTGCATGAGAGCCGACCCATCCACATCACAGATGCCTTCCACTTTAGGTGGGTTGAAGATCACGTGATATGTCGCACCACACGTCGGGCAGATCCAACGACCTGTCAAACGCGGGACGAGAATTTCCGCATCCACATCGATATTCACGACATGGTCAATCTGTTTTCCCAAATCTTTAAGCAAACTTTCGAGTGCCTCTGCTTGAGCAACAGTACGCGGGAATCCATCGAGCAGGAAGCCGTTTTTCGTATCATCTTGACTCAAGCGTTCGCGTACGATTCCGATTGTTACCTCATCCGGTACGAGTTCGCCTTTATCCATGAACGATTTTGCTTCTTTGCCGAGTGGCGTTCCGCCTTTGATTGCCGCACGAAACATGTCGCCTGTCGAAATGTGTGGGATTTGGTACTCTTCAACGATTTTAGCCGCTTGAGTCCCTTTCCCTGCACCCGGTAAGCCCATGAGTACTAGATTCATCTCAGTTAGCCTCCAGTTTTGATTTTCACAACACGTCGTAAACACGACAGGAAGGAAGGGTGTACCCTTCCTTCCGCTTTAACGGATAAAGCCTTTGTAGTGTCGTTTTACGAGTTGACTCTCGATTTGTTTCATCGTTTCGAGGGCTACCCCGATGACGATCAACAAGCTCGTTCCTCCGATTTGCACCGAAGTTGGGAGACCGGCAAGCTTAATGAAGATTGTCGGCATGATCGCTACGAGCGATAAGAAAATCGCTCCGAAGAATGTCAAACGATAGAGCAACTTCGTGATGTACTGTTCTGTTTGCGCCCCAGGACGAATCCCAGGAATATAGCCACCTTGCTTCTGCAGGTTTTCTGCCATCTGTTCAGGATTGACCTGAATGAATGTATAGAAGTAAGCGAACGCGATGATGAGCGCTACGTAGATCGACATTCCGATTGGAGACGTCGTATCGAAGTAAGTCTGCAACTTCTGCGTCGTTTCCGGAGAAGCAATGAAGCTTGCAACAGTTGGTGGTGTCACCATGAAGGAAATCGCGAAGATAACCGGGATGACACCGGCAGCGTTTAGTTTGATTGGCAAGTGCGTCGACTGACCGCCCACAGGGGTACGGTTCACCGTGCGTTTTGCGTATTGAATCGGAATTTTGCGAGCAGCCTGTTGAACATAAATGATCCCCATGGTCACCGCAAGGATAACGAGCAATAGCACAACCAAGTAAACGATGTTAATGAATAACGCATCTCCAGCATTTTGGAGCTTCGTTTCATAAATCTGCGTGAAGATTCTTGGGAACCCAGCGACGATACCGGCGAAGATAATGATGGAAATACCATTCCCAACACCTTTCTCCGTCGTCATCTCACCGAGGAACATCAAGAACGCCGTACCGGCAGTCAGTACGATCGCGATCACGAAATAGGTTGCCGTGCCCCACGTCTCATTGACGAGACCTGGATAGAGGCGGTTAAATCCAAACGACAATGATGTCGCTTGAATAAACCCTAACATGATCGTCCCATAGCGCGTGACCGTCGCTAGCTTTTTACGGCCAGACTCGCCTTGTTTTGCCCATTCGGCAAACTTCGGAACGACGTCCATTTGTAAGAGCTGCACAACGATCGATGCCGTGATGTACGGCATGATCCCCATTGCGAACAGGGAGAAGTTCTGTAAAGCATTTCCTCCAAACAAGTTCAAGAAGTCTAAAAGACCACCTGAGTCAAAACGCAACACATCCGTATTCACCATCGGCACCGGGATATGGGCCCCGATGCGGAAAATGATGATGATTGCGAGTGTGAAGAGAATACGCTGTCGAATATCTTTCACGCGCCACATATTGGAGATCGTCTGAAACATCAGATCACCTCAACTGAACCGCCAGCTGCTTCGATCGCTTCTTTCGCTGCACCCGAGAATTTGTTGGCTTTTACAGTCAATTTTGTTTCAAGCTTGCCGTTAGCAAGTACTTTGATTCCGTCTTTAGCAGAGCTGACAACACCAGTCTCAATTAAGAGTTCTGGAGTAACTTCAGTACCTGCCTCGAAACGGTTAAGCGTGTCTAGGGAAACAACTGCATACTCTTTACGAGTAGGGTTGTTGAAACCGCGTTTTGGAAGACGACGGTAAAGTGGGTTTTGCCCACCTTCAAATCCTGGACGAACGCCACCGCCCGAACGAGCTTTTTGACCTTTATGTCCACGGCCAGAAGTTTTACCGTTACCAGTCGCCATACCGCGACCGACACGGTTGCGTTCGTGACGCGAACCTGGAGTTGGCTTCAATTCATGGAGTTTCATAGTGGCACCTCCTTATTTAGTAAGATCTTTATTATTCGTTGATTTCGTTTACAGTCACAAGGTGCGACACCTTTTTGATCATACCGCGCATCGCTACGTTGTCAGGGACAACGACAGTCTGATGCATTTTACGAAGACCGAGTGTACGTACTGTTACACGCTGATCCTCAGGACGACCAATGATGCTGCGTGTGAGGGTGATTGCGAGTTTCGCCATGTCTAATTCCCTCCCTTATTTAAGAAGTTCTTCTACGCTTTTACCGCGTAGTTTAGCAACTTCCTCTGCTTTTTTAAGCTCTGTCAAGCCTTGTACCGTCGCACGGACGATGTTGATTGGTGTGTTAGATCCAAGCGATTTCGAAAGGATGTCACCTACACCTGCGAGTTCGAGCACTGCACGAACTGGACCACCAGCGATAACCCCAGTACCTTCAGAAGCTGGTTTCATGAATACACGACCTGCTCCGAATACTCCTGTGATTTCGTGTGGAATTGTTGTACCGACCATCGGTACTTGAACCATGTTTTTCTTAGCGGCTTCAATAGCCTTGCGGATCGCTTCTGGCACCTCTTGTGCCTTACCTGTACCGAAACCGACGTGACCATTTTTGTCACCTACGACGACGAGAGCGGCGAAACGGAAGCGACGGCCACCTTTCACGACTTTCGCGACGCGGTTTACGGTAACAACGCGTTCTTCAAGTTGTTCCATGTTAACGTCTAACTGGCGCATCGAGTGTCCCCTCCTTTTTGTTAGAATTTAAGACCTGCTTCACGAGCTGCTTCAGCAACAGCTTTGACGCGGCCATGATAGAGGTATCCACCACGGTCGAACACAACAGTGTCGATACCTTTCTCGAGTGCACGTTCAGCTGCAAGTTTACCAACAGCTTTCGCTGCTTCAACGTTGCCGCCGTTTGTAAGATCGAGAGCTTTATCTTTCGAAGATGCTGACACAAGCGTTGTTTGTGCTGCATCATCGATGAGTTGAACGTAGATGTGCTTGCTCGAGCGGAATACGTTCAAACGTGGACGAGCTGCTGTCCCCGCGATCGTACGACGTACACGAGCATGACGTTTCTTACGAACTGCATTTTTGTCTGCTTTTGTGATCATTTATGCCACTCCTTTCCGTTCATTTCGTGACGAATTACTTACCAGTCTTACCTTCTTTACGGCGAATACGTTCATCAGAGTAACGAACACCTTTACCTTTGTAAGGTTCTGGAGCACGGTACGAGCGGATTTGAGCTGCAACGTGACCGACGCGCTCTTTGTTAATCCCTTTAACGACGATTTGCGTGTTTGAAGGAACTTCGATCTCGATACCTTCTTCAGCAACGTACTCGATTGGGTGCGAGTAACCGAGGCTGAGGACGAGTTTGTTACCTTGCTTAGCTGCACGGTAACCAACCCCTGAGATCTCAAGTGTTTTCTGGAATCCGTTAGACACACCTTCCACCATGTTGGCGATAAGGGCACGTGTCGTCCCGTGGATCGTACGGTTCTCTTTCGAGTCATCCGGACGAACGACGTTCAATTCGTTCTCTTCAACTTTGATTTCCAAGGCTGGGTTAGCTGAAAGCGAAAGTTCACCTTTAGCACCTTTTACTGTGACCGTGTTGTCTTCTGCAACCGTGACAGTAACGCCAGCTGGAATCGTAACTGGTTTTTTACCAATACGTGACATTGATTACACCTCCGTTCTTGTTAGAAAAGTGACTTACCAGATGTAGGCGAGCACTTCGCCGCCGACTTGTTGTTGGCGAGCTTCTTTATCAGTCATAAGACCTTTTGATGTCGAAAGAACTGCGATACCGAGTCCTCCGAGTACTTTTGGTACTTCATCAGCTTTTGCGTATACACGAAGACCTGGTTTCGAAATGCGTTTGAGACCAGTGATAACACGTTCGTTGCTTGCTCCGTATTTAAGGAACAGACGAAGTGTACCTTGCTTAGCGTCCTCGATATATTCAACATCGCGAATGAAACCTTCACGCTTGAGGATCTCTGCAACCTCACGTTTGATATTAGAAGCTGGAAGCTCTAATTTTTCATGGCGAACCATGTTAGCGTTACGGATACGTGTAAGCATATCTGCAATTGGGTCTGTCATTACCATGCGATGTACCTCCTTTCACACTGTTAGTGGATTACCAGCTTGCTTTTTTAACACCAGGGATTTGACCTTTGTATGCAAGATCACGGAACTTGATACGGCTGATCCCGAATTTACCCATGTAACCATGTGGACGACCTGTGATACGGCAACGGTTATGAAGACGTACAGGTGAAGAGTTACGTGGCAATTTGCTGAGTCCGATGTAGTCGCCTTCAGCTTTCAATTGTGCACGTTTCTCAGCGTACTGGGCAACGAGTTTCTCGCGTTTGTGTTCGCGATTCACCATTGACTTTTTAGCCATGTTGTCGACCTCCCTTTAGATTATTTTTGGAATGGCATTCCGAGAAGTGTGAGCAATTCACGAGCTTCTTCGTCTGTGTTCGCTGTTGTAACAACAACGATGTCCATACCGCGTACTTTCGTTACTTTATCGTAATCGATCTCAGGGAAAATAAGTTGCTCTTTCACACCAAGCGTGTAGTTACCGCGTCCGTCGAATGCTTTCTTCGATACACCGCGGAAGTCACGTACACGTGGAAGTGAAACAGTTACCAATTTGTCGAGGAAATCGTACATACGCTCGCCACGAAGAGTAACCTTCGCACCGATTGGCATGCCTTCACGAAGTTTGAAACCAGCGATTGATTTCTTAGCCTTCGTTACGAGTGGTTTTTGACCAGAAAGAATTGATAATTCTTCCACTGCCATGTCAAGAGCCTTCGAGTTCGAAACAGCGTCACCTACACCCATGTTGATGACGATCTTGTCGACCTGTGGGACTTGCATGACTGAGTCATAGTTGAATTTATCCATCATCGCTTTCACGATGTCGCTTTTATACTTCTCTTGCAAACGGTTCATAGTCGAATGGACCTCCTTTCGTCACGTTCTTCTTATTTATCGAGTACTTCGCCCGATTTCGCGACACGAACTTTTTTACCATCGACTACTTTGAAACCAACGCGAGTCGGTTTGCCCGTTTTAGGGTCGAGTGGCATGACGTTCGAGACGTGAATTGGTGCTTCGATTTCAAGGATACCGCCTTGTGGATTCGCTTGTGATGGTTTCGAGTGTTTTTTAATCACGTTGATACCTTCTACGACTACGCGGTTCTTGCTTGGCATAGCTTTGAGGATAACCCCTTGCTTGCCTTTATCTTTACCAGACATTACCTGGACTGTATCGCCTTTTTTAACATGCATCGTTTTGCGCACCTCCTTATAGGATTGAAATTGGAAATTAAAGTACTTCCGGTGCCAACGAAACGATCTTCATGAATTCTTTTTCACGAAGTTCACGTGCAACTGGCCCGAAGATCCGAGTGCCGCGTGGGCTCTTGTCATCTTTGATGATGACTGCTGCGTTCTCATCGAAACGGATGTACGAACCATCTTTACGACGAGCGCCGCGTTTTGTACGAACGACAACTGCTCTGACAACGTCACCTTTTTTAACAACGCCACCTGGTGTTGCTTGTTTTACCGTCGCGACGATGATGTCACCGATGTTGGCAGTCTTACGACCTGAACCACCGAGGACTTTAATTGTCAACAGTTCACGCGCGCCAGAGTTGTCTGCTACTTTCAAGCGAGATTCTTGTTGAATCATGCGAGTGTACCTCCCTCCGGATGTTTATAGATCCGAACTGTTATTAGATGATTACTGATTCTTCTACTACTGTTACGAGACGGAAACGTTTGTCTTTAGAAAGCGGACGTGTTTCCGCGATGCGGACGACATCGCCGATTTTAGCGACATTGTTCTCATCGTGCGCTTTAAATTTCTTCGTGTAGTTTACACGTTTGCCATAAAGCTTATGACGTACTTTTGTTTCAACTGCAACGACGATCGTTTTGTCCATTTTGTCAGACACGACGCGTCCAGTGAGTACTTTACGCTTATTGCGTTCCATGAGTGTTACCTCCTCTTAAAGAATCCGATTAGATTAGCCGTTGTTGATGCCGAGTTCGCGTTCACGAAGAATCGTTTTAGCACGCGCAATCGACTTGCGTACTTCACGGATACGAGCAGGATTCTCAAGCTGACCTGTAGCTAATTGGAAACGAAGGTTAAAGAGTTCTTCTTTCCATTCGCCTACTTTACCGTTGAGCTCTTCAGTTGTTGATTGACGGAGATCAGTTGCTTTCATTCGTATCACCACCATTTTCTTCACGTTTCACGAACTTACATTTCACTGGAAGTTTGTGCGCTGCAAGACGAAGTGCCTCACGTGCAACTTCCTCAGATACACCCGCGATTTCGAACATTACTTTGCCAGGCTTAACTACAGCTACCCAGCCTTCTGGAGCACCTTTACCCGAACCCATTCGGACTTCGAGAGGCTTTTTCGTGTATGGCTTGTGTGGGAAGATCTTGATCCACACTTTACCACCACGTTTCATATAACGTGTCATTGCGATACGTGCTGATTCGATTTGACGGTTTGTGATCCAGCTCGCTTCGAGCGATTGGAGACCGAATTCACCGAAATGTACTGTTGTGCCGCGTTTTGCATTTCCGCGCATTTTACCACGGTGTACACGACGATATTTCACGCGTTTAGGTAACAACATAGTGTGTTGCCTCCTTCCTGAAAGAGTGTTTATTATTCAGCGTTTTTAGCTGTGTTGTTTTTTGTTGGAAGAACTTCACCATGGTACAACCAGACTTTAACTCCGATTTTACCATAAGTTGTGTCAGCTTCAGCTGTTCCGTAATCGATATCGGCACGGAGTGTGTGAAGTGGAACTGTTCCTTCTGAGTACTTCTCTGAACGAGCGATGTCAGCGCCACCAAGACGACCAGAAACTTCTGTTTTGATCCCTTTGATGCCAGTGCGCATCGAACGTTGGATTGATTGTTTCATTGCACGACGGAATGACACACGGCCTTCCAATTGACGAGCGATGTTTTCAGCAACAAGTTTAGCGACAGCGTCCGCGTTTTTCACTTCAACAACGTTGATGTGAACACGTTTGCCTTCAGCAAGCTTGATGATGTTTTTGCGGAGTGACTCGATTTCCGAACCACCCTTACCGATAACCATACCTGGTTTCGCAGTGTGAAGCGAAATGTTCACGCGATTTGCAGCGCGTTCGATTTCTACTTTAGAAATACTAGCATCCTTCATTTTGTTTTCGATGTATTCACGAATAACGAAGTCTTCATGAAGGAGATCTGCGTAGTCTTTCTCAGCGTACCAACGCGAATCCCAGTCTTTGATAATACCAACGCGAAGACCGTGCGGATTTACCTTTTGACCCACTACATATCCCTCCTTATTTCTCAGTTACCACGATGTGGATGTGGCTTGTGCGTTTGTTAATACGGCTTGCGCGACCCATCGCACGTGGGCGGAAGCGTTTGAGTGTTGGACCTTCGTTGACGTAGATTTCCGACACCACAAGGTTCTCAATATTCATATCGTAGTTGTGCTCTGCGTTTGCAATCGCTGACTTCAATACTTTTTCAACGATTGGCGACGCTGCCTTGTTCGTGTGAGCAAGGACAGAGAGCGCTTCGCCGACTTGTTTCCCGCGAATTAAGTCTACAACGAGACGTGCTTTGCGAGGAGCAAGACGGACCATATTAGCTGATGCTTTAGCTTGCATGGATTTGACCTCCCCTCAAATTACCGTTTCGTTTTCTTGTCTGATCCGTGACCTTTGTACGTGCGTGTTGGAGCGAATTCACCAAGTTTGTGACCGACCATGTCTTCTGTCACGAATACTGGTACGTGTTTACGACCATCGTGTACACCGAACGTGTGACCCATGAATTCTGGGAAGATTGTCGAGCGACGTGACCAAGTTTTGATGACTTGCTTCTCACCAGATTCGTTGAGTTTGTCAACTTTAGCGAGCAAATGGTGATCTGCGAATGGACCTTTTTTCAAGCTGCGACCCATGATAGAACCTCCCTTTGGAATGATTCGGGAACGGCTCTTTCGAACCGCCCGAGAATCATGTAGTAATTATTTCTTGCGACGACGAAGAATGTACATGTCGCTCGATTTGTTTTTCTTACGAGTTTTAAGACCAAGAGCTGGTTTACCCCAAGGAGTAAGTGGGCCCGAACGACCGATAGGCGCACGACCTTCACCACCACCGTGTGGGTGATCAACCGGGTTCATTACAGAACCACGTACTGTTGGGCGTTTGCCTAACCAACGTGAACGTCCTGCTTTACCGATGTTTACGAGTTCGTGTTCTTCGTTACCAACTGAACCGACTGTCGCGCGGCAAGTGCCGAGGAACAAGCGTGATTCACCTGATTGAAGACGAACGATGACGTACTTGCCGTCACGTCCTTGGATTTGTGCCGATGCACCAGCCGCACGAACAAGCTGACCGCCCTTACCAGGCTTAAGCTCGATGTTGTGGATAGTAGTACCGACAGGGATGTTCACGAGTGGAAGAGCGTTCCCCACTTTGATATCCGCCTCAGGACCAGACATGATTTCCATGCCTACTTTGATGCCCTTAGGAGCGAGGATGTAACGTTTCTCACCATCTGCATAGTTGATGAGGGCGATGTTCGCTGAACGGTTTGGATCGTATTCGATCGTAGCAACGCGTCCGACGATGCCATCTTTGTTACGTTTGAAATCGATGATACGGTATTTGCGTTTGTGCCCGCCACCTTGGTGACGAACAGTCAAACGACCTTGGTTGTTACGACCGCCTTTTTTCGAAAGCTTTTCAGTTAACGATTTTTCAGGACGGTTCGTTGTGATCTCTGCAAAGTCGAGAGATGTCATGTTACGGCGACCGTTAGTGGTCGGCTTAAACTTTTTAATTGCCATCGAGGATTCCCTCCTTTTCTTTTAAGGTAGTAAATTAACCGAGGAAGTCGATTGTGTTGCCTTCAGCAAGGGTTACGATCGCTTTTTTACGACGAGCTGTGTAACCAGAGTGACGACCGACACGTTTCGCTTTCGGTTTCATGTTCATTGTGTTTACCGAAGCAACTTTCACATTGAAGATTGTTTCGATAGCGTACTTCACTTGCGATTTAGTCGCTTTAACGTCGATCTCGAAAACGTATTTGTTAGCTTCCATGAGGCTAACAGAACGCTCAGTGATGATAGGACGTTTGATGATATCGTATGCTTGAGCCATTATGCAAGCACCTCCTCTACCTTCGCAACCGCATCTTTAGTGAAGATGACTTTGTCGTTAGCAACGAGGTCAAGAACGTTAACGCCTGCTGCCTCGATCACAGTCACTCCTGGGATGTTACGAGCTGCGAGAGCGATAGTCTCATTGTAGTCCGCTGTGACTACAAGAGCCTTACGTTCTACTGACAAGCTGTTCAATACAGCAGCCATGTCTTTTGTTTTTGGTGCATCGAAAGCAAGGCCTTCGAGGACGATCATTTCGTTGTTTTTCACTTTCGACGAAAGTGCCGAGAGAAGTGCTAAACGACGAACTTTTTTAGGAAGCTTGTAAGAGTATGAACGTGGTGTTGGACCGAAGACTGTACCACCACCAACCCATTGTGGTGAGCGGATAGAACCTTGGCGCGCACGACCAGTTCCCTTTTGTTTCCATGGTTTACGGCCGCCACCGCGTACTTCCGAGCGACCTTTCGTATCGTGAGTACCTTGACGGCGTGATGCTTGTTGCATGACGATCGCGTCGTAAAGTACTGAGTCGTTAGGCTCGATACCAAAAATGGCTTCTGCCAATTCGATCTCGCCAACTTGTGAACCTGTTTGGTTAAGCAAAGCTACTTTAGGCATTCGTAATTCCTCCTTTCCGTGCAGTTAATTAGTTACCTTTTACCGCTGTTTTGATGATGACGTTCGACTTGCGAGCGCCTGGGATTGCGCCTTTAACGAGTACAAGGCCGCGTTCCGCGTCAACTTTGACAACTTCAAGGTTTTGAATCGTTTTACGCTCGCCACCCATTTGACCAGGAAGAAGCTTCCCTTTAAATACGCGGTTAGGAGCTACAGGACCCATCGAACCAGGACGACGGTGGTAGCGCGAACCGTGAGCCATTGGTCCACGTGATTGTCCGTGACGCTTGATCGCACCTTGGAATCCTTTACCTTTCGATGTACCTGTTACGTCTACTAATTCACCTGCAGCGAAAATGTCCGCCTTGATCTCTTGACCGATTTCGTATCCTTCTACTGAAGTACGAATCTCTTTCATGAAGCGCTTAGGTGTCGCGTTTGCTTTCGCAGCGTGACCTTTTGCCGGTTTGTTTTGACGTGATTCTTTGATGTCGCCGAAACCGAGTTGAACTGCTTCGTAACCGTCTGTTTCAACTGTTTTAAGTTGAAGCACAACGTTCCCTTCGACAGCAACTACTGTTACCGGTACGACTTCGCCTGCTTCGTTGAAGATTTGAGTCATACCAAGTTTTGTTCCTAAGATTCCTTTAGCCATGAGATACACCTCCTGTTTAATAATTATTGTCTCTTCTGGCTAGTATCTACTATATGAAGAATTAAAGTTTGATTTCGATGTCAACACCTGATGGTAATTCGAGGCGCATAAGCGCATCAACCGTTTTTGGTGTTGGGTTAACGATGTCGATCAAGCGTTTGTGTGTACGCATCTCGAACTGCTCACGAGCATCTTTGTACTTGTGAACCGCACGAAGGATCGTGTAGATCGATTTTTCAGTTGGAAGCGGGATTGGTCCCGAAACCTTTGCACCTGAACGCTTCGCAGTATCAACGATTTTCTCAGCTGATTGATCGAGTACGCGATGGTCGTATGCTTTTAAACGAATACGGATTTTTTCATTTGCCATGTAAGTTTCCCTCCTTTGTCGCCTATTTTTAAAAATAGACAGTTCTCCGCGGAAATTTCCACACCGGCCATGGCAAAGCTGCCTGGCGTGTCATAACCTCCCGCTTCATCGCAGCGTGCTTGTGTCAGCAGAGGTATCCGATCATTGCAAATCAACGATTGGACCCGATTTCTGCTGTAAAGTCTCTCACCACTCGCACAAACACTTAATCATTATATCGAATCTACATATGAAATGCAAGATTTGATTTTTAAATTGCGCCGGATGTCTGATGAGTTGTTCAACGTTCACTAATGTAACAAGATTCGAACCCATTTGCAAGCTATTTTCCTTCTTTTGTTGAACTATTTGTTACAAGAACCGCCATGCCAACTCTACCTAGCGTTTCATACGTGATCCGAAGCGTTCCGTGACGGATTCGATAACCGAGGCTGGGGCTCGTTTCAAGCAGGTTTGGACGATCGTTTCATTCATTGGATGAGTCTCGAAGTATTGGCTTAACCGTTCAAGCTGATCGATACGGTTCATTACCGTATACAGTACGACCCACTCTTCGAGATGCATCCAACTGCCGACCGGTTCAATATATGGATGTGTATAGATCCCATCGGTGCACTTCATCCGAAAGCTGGCCATCACATCAATGTCTCCGCCCTCGAACTCATATTCGCCAAAATAGGTCGTCACGTAATCTGGATGAGGCGTCGACTCGACTTTCTTTCCAGCACGGCTCAGTACTTGATCGACTCGCTCGAATTGATCCGGTTCGACAAACACATCCAAGTCGTTCGCCGTTTCAATTAGCCCATGATGCTTCAGTAACGTCGACCCACCGAACCGACACGCGATCCCGTTCAGCCGACATAACGTTTCGACTTGCTTCTCCATCTTCGTCTCCCCTTTCGTTCGACATATGTCCCATCTTACCACGTCTTGCCACAAAACAAAAAAGCAGCCCGCAAAATGCGGACTGCTTGAAAGGTCAGTGAATCAATCGATTACTCGATGATTTCAGTTACTGAACCAGCGCCTACTGTACGGCCACCCTCACGGATTGAGAAACGTGTTCCGTCTTCGATCGCGATTGTAGAAATCAATTCGATCGTCAACTCGATGTTGTCTCCTGGCATTACCATTTCAGTACCTTCTGGAAGGTGAACGATACCTGTTACGTCAGTTGTACGGAAGTAGAACTGCGGACGGTAGTTCGCGAAGAATGGCGTGTGACGGCCACCCTCTTCTTTAGAAAGAACGTAGATTGAAGCTTTGAATTTTGAGTGCGGCGTGATTGAACCTGGCTTAGCAAGTACTTGTCCACGCTCGATGTCTTCACGTGATACACCACGGAGAAGAGCACCGATGTTGTCGCCAGCTTCAGCGTAGTCGAGAAGCTTACGGAACATCTCTACACCAGTACATACAGTTTTCTTAGTTTCTTCTGTAAGACCAACGATTTCAACTTCGTCGTTGACGCGGAGAACACCACGCTCAACACGACCAGTCGCTACAGTACCGCGACCAGTGATTGAGAATACGTCCTCAACTGGCATCATGAATTCTTTGTCCGTGTCACGAACTGGCTCAGGGATGTACTCATCAACTGCGTTCATGAGTTCCATGATTTTTTCTTCCCACTGAGCTTCGCCGTTAAGCGCGCCAAGTGCTGAACCTTTGATTACAGGGAGGTCGTCGCCTGGGAAGTCATATTCAGAAAGAAGTTCACGGATTTCCATTTCAACGAGCTCAAGGAGTTCTTCGTCGTCAACCATGTCAACTTTGTTCATGAATACGACGATGAAAGGAACACCTACTTGACGTGAAAGAAGGATGTGCTCACGTGTTTGTGGCATTGGGCCATCAGTTGCCGAAACAACGAGGATCGCGCCGTCCATTTGTGCAGCACCAGTGATCATGTTTTTAACATAGTCAGCGTGACCTGGGCAGTCAACGTGTGCATAGTGGCGTTTTTCTGTTTCGTACTCGATGTGAGCTGTTGCGATTGTGATACCGCGCTCACGCTCTTCAGGAGCACCATCGATTGCGTCAAACTTTGTAGCTGTTTTCCCTTGTGCTTTTGAAAGTACAGCTGAGATCGCTGCAGTCAAAGTTGTTTTACCGTGGTCGACGTGGCCGATTGTACCAACGTTAACGTGCGGTTTAGAACGGTCGAATTTTTCTTTACCCATTCTAGATTCCTCCTCTATTAGACAATTAGTTTTTTATTTAACTAGGAAGACGTAGGCTACTTTTAACATACGTCCTCCTTAGCTTACAACAATCAATTAAGCGTTACAACCGTTATTAGCCGTTCGCTTTTTTGATGATTTCTTCTGCGATTGACTTCGGTACTTCTTCGTAGTGATCGAAGTGCATCGAGTACGTTCCGCGTCCTTGCGTACGTGAACGAAGCGATGTCGCATAGCCAAACATTTCTGAAAGTGGAACCATTGCTTTAACGACTTGAGCGTTACCGCGTGCTTCCATACCTTCTACGCGTCCACGGCGTGACGTGACGTCACCCATGATGTCTCCCAAGTATTCTTCTGGGATGACAACTTCAACACGCATCATTGGCTCAAGGATAACAGCTTTCGCTTGCTCCTTAAGTTGTTTAACCGCCATCGAAGCAGCAACTTTAAACGCCATCTCGTTCGAGTCGACATCGTGGTACGATCCGAAGACGAGGGCAGCTTTAACGTCAACTACTGGGTAACCAGCGAGGATACCGTTTTCGAGAGCTTCTTCAATCCCGTTTTGAACAGCTGGGACGTATTCACGTGGTACAACACCACCGACGATCTTGTTCTCGAATGCGAATCCAGCGCCTTCTTCGTTCGGCTCGAATTCTACGACAACGTGACCGTACTGACCGCGTCCACCAGATTGACGTACGAATTTCGAATCGATCTTCGCAGCGCCACGGATTGTCTCACGGTAAGCAACTTGTGGTGCACCGACGTTTGCTTCTACTTTGAATTCGCGACGCATACGGTCAACGAGGATATCAAGGTGAAGCTCACCCATACCAGAGATGATCGTTTGACCAGTCTCTTGGTTTGTTTCAGTGCGGAAAGTTGGATCCTCTTCTGCGAGTTTCGCGAGGGCTTGACCCATCTTGTCTTGGTCAGCTTTCGATTTAGGCTCGATAGCGACCGAGATAACTGGTTCTGGGAATGTCATTGACTCGAGAACGACGTTGTCTTTCTCTGAGCAAAGTGTATCACCAGTCGTAGTATCTTTGAGACCAACAGCCGCGGCGATGTCACCAGCGTATACCATTGGAATCTCTTCACGGCTGTTCGCGTGCATTTGAAGGATACGACCGAGGCGCTCACGCTTGCCTTTAGTCGAGTTCTTCACATACGAACCAGCTTGTGCTGTACCAGAGTACACACGGAAGAACGTCAATTTACCGACGTAAGGATCCGTCATGACTTTGAACGCAAGTGCCGAGAACGGCGCGTCATCTGAAGGCTCACGCGTGATTTCTTCTTCTGTGTCGAGGTTGATCCCTTTGATTGACTCAACATCAACTGGTGATGGGAGGTAATCAACAACAGCGTTCAACATCAATTGAACACCTTTGTTTTTGAAGGCCGAACCAACGAGTACAGGGTAGAATTCTACGCTGAGTGTTGCTTTACGAATACCAGCTTTGAGTTCGTCGATTGAGATCTCTTCGCCTTCGAGGTATTTCATCATCAACTCTTCGTTGTAGTCTGCGACCGCTTCGATCAATTGACCGCGAAGTTCTTCAGCTTGGTCAGCCATGTCAGCTGGGAAGCCATCTGTTACTTCGATGTCAGTACCGAGGTCGTTCGAGTACATGTACGTCTTCATTTCGACGAGGTCGACGATTCCTTTGAATTCGTCTTCCGCACCGATTGGAAGTTGGATTGGGTGTGCATTTGCATGCAAGCGCTCGTGAAGTGTTTTCACCGAGTACAAGAAGTCCGCACCGATCTTATCCATCTTGTTGACGAATACGACACGTGGAACACCGTAAGTCGTCGCTTGACGCCATACAGTTTCTGTTTGTGGTTCAACACCTGACTGAGCGTCAAGTACTGCAACTGCGCCATCAAGTACACGGAGTGAACGTTCAACTTCAACCGTGAAGTCTACGTGTCCAGGTGTATCGATGATGTTTACACGGTGGCCATTCCACTGTGCAGTTGTCGCAGCAGAAGTGATCGTGATTCCACGCTCTTGCTCCTGCTCCATCCAGTCCATTTGTGAAGCTCCTTCATGAGTTTCACCAATTTTATGGATACGACCCGTGTAATAAAGAATACGTTCAGTTGTTGTCGTCTTACCGGCATCGATGTGAGCCATGATCCCGATGTTACGAGTATTCTTTAGGGAGAATTCTCTTGCCATACTGGGTATTCTCCTTCCGCATGTGTTTTTCGTGTGCTGGCACACGATATGATTATACCCGAAAGCCACTCCATTAAGCCACCGCTTGGTGACGTGGAGTGGTCTTTACGTTTAACTTACCAACGATAGTGAGCAAACGCTTTGTTCGCTTCTGCCATCTTATGCATGTCTTCGCGTTTCTTAACAGACGCACCAGTGTTATTGGCTGCATCCATGATTTCATTCGCGATACGTTGCTCCATCGTTTTCTCGTTGCGGAGACGAGCGTAGTTCACGAGGTAACGAAGACCAAGTGTCGTACGGCGCTCTGGACGAACTTCAACAGGAACTTGGTAGTTTGCTCCACCAACACGGCGAGCTTTAACTTCAAGTACAGGCATGATGTTGTTCATTGCTTCTTCGAACACTTCCATAGGCTCTTTGCCTGAGCGTTCAGCGATGAGGCCAAATGCGTTGTAAATGATAGTTTGAGCTGTACCTTTTTTACCGTCTAACATGACACGGTTAATGAGGCGAGTTACCAATTTCGAGTTGTAGATCGGATCTGCGATAACGTCACGACGTTCTGCACGGTTTTTACGCATCCGAGTACCCTCCTTTCAAAATTTCAGTAGTTTTTAGTTTTGCGAGAATTACTTCTTCGCAGCTTTCGGACGTTTCGTACCGTATTTAGAACGGCCTTGCATACGTCCGTCAACACCTGCAGTGTCAAGCGCACCACGAACGATGTGGTAACGTACCCCTGGTAAGTCTTTTACACGTCCTCCACGGATAAGAACAACGCTGTGCTCTTGAAGGTTGTGGCCAATACCTGGAATGTACGCAGTCACTTCGATTTGGTTAGTCAAACGAACACGAGCATACTTACGTAATGCCGAGTTCGGTTTCTTCGGAGTCATTGTACCAACACGTGTACAAACACCACGTTTCTGTGGCGAGCTCACGTTAGTTTGTGACTTGATGAAACTGTTGTAACCTTTGTTAAGTGCTGGAGAGTCAGATTTAACGACTTTCGATTTACGTCCTTTACGGACTAACTGGTTGATAGTAGGCATCTTTGAAGATCCTCCCTTCCTGAATTATGCTATTTTCTAGACCCACCGACCCGGGTGGTTCATTTAAGGTCATAACGAAACGCTTTTACGAGGCGTAGGCATTCCATGACCTCGCAAAAACGTGAGTTATACCTTGAAAGTGGCAATAATAGCAGCCAAACCTTTCCGAAGAAAGATCGGGTGACGTCCGAGTAGCTTGCCGACTGCTGGACACCGTTGTCATCGACAACAACCGATTGGCGGCACTAAATCATAGTAGCACCGCCAACCTATGCTGTCAAGACGTTTTTATTCTACAGTCGTGTCTTCGAGGACGGCTTTCGTCTCATCTTCTTTGAGCTGTACATCGCGGTAAACCGGCATCCCAGTACCAGCTGGAACGAGTTTCCCGATGATGACGTTCTCTTTGAGTCCGAGAAGATAGTCGCGCTTGCCTTTGATGGCAGCATCTGTCAACACACGAGTTGTTTCTTGGAACGAAGCGGCCGAGAGGAACGAATCTGTCTCAAGCGACGCTTTCGTGATTCCGAGAAGGACCGGTTTCGCTGTTGCCGGGCTCTTGCCTTCGCGGAGCGCATCTTTACATGCTTCTTTGAAGACGCTGATGTCGACGAGCGAACCAGGGAGGAGCGGCGTATCACCAGACTCGATGACTTTGACGCGGCGAAGCATTTGGCGAACCATAACTTCGACGTGTTTGTCGCCGATCTCTACCCCTTGCATCCGGTAAACTTTTTGTACTTCTTGGAGAAGGTAGTTTTGTACGCCAGATACACCACGGACGGCGAGCAATTCTTTCGGATCGATCGAACCTTCCGTGAAGACTTCCCCAGCTTCTACCGTATCTCCGATTTGAACACGAAGACGTGCTCCAAACGGAATCGTGTACGTACGTGTCTCGCTAAGTCCTTCGACCGTGAGTTCACGTTTGTCACGCGATTCTGTGAAATCGATGACCGTACCCGGGATTTCCGAGATGACCGCTTGCCCTTTCGGGTTACGAGCCTCAAACACCTCTTGGATACGCGGAAGACCTTGTGTGATATCATCTCCGGCTACCCCACCTGTGTGGAAGGTACGCATTGTAAGCTGCGTTCCTGGCTCACCGATTGATTGCGCGGCGATGATTCCGACAGCTTCGCCGACTTCAACGTTCGAGCCAGTCGCCAAGTTGCGGCCGTAACATTTTTTACATACGCCGTGTGACGTGTTACATGTAAAGGCTGTCCGGATTTCAACTCGTTCGATTCCAGCGTCGACGATGTCGCGAGCGAGATCTTCGGTAATCAATTGGTTCTTCTCGACCATGACTTCACCCGTTTTCGGATGTGCCACTGTCTCGAACGCTGTACGGCCGACGAGGCGGTCATACAAGTTTTCGATTTCTTCCGTGCCTTCGCGGAGAGCGGCGACGCGGATACCGCGGTCCGTTCCACAATCTTCTTCACGGATGATGACATCTTGGGCTACGTCAACGAGACGACGTGTCAAGTAACCTGAGTCAGCCGTCTTAAGGGCTGTATCGGCAAGACCTTTACGCGCACCGTGTGTCGAGATGAAGTATTCCTGTACCGTCAGACCTTCACGGAATGAAGATTTGATCGGAAGTTCGATGATGCGGCCAGATGGAGCGGCCATCAAACCACGCATCCCTGCGAGCTGCGTGAAGTTGGACGCGTTACCACGGGCACCTGAGTCAGACATCATGAAGATTGGGTTCAAGCGATTGAGGGATTTCATCAATCGTGATTGAATCTCATCTTTCGCTTCGTTCCAAGAGCGTACAACGCGCTCGTAACGCTCATCTTCAGTGATGAGACCGCGGCGGAATGACTTCATGATTTGATCGACTTGGGCTTGCGCTTCATCGAGAATTTCTTGTTTGTCCGGAAGAACGATGATATCAGCGATTCCGACCGTCACACCGGCTTTCGTCGAGTGTTTGAAGCCGAGATCTTTCATCCGGTCAAGCATGCGGCTTGTTTCAGTCGTTTCAAACTTCTGGAACACTTCCGCGATGACTTTTCCAAGGAATCCTTTTTTGAACGGTTCGATGAGTGGACGTGAGGCAATTTCTTCCGCCACGTTGGCACCTTTGTCGATGAAGTACTTATCAGGCGTTGCTTCCTGCAAGTTTTCCATCGTCGGTTCGTTCAAGTATGGGAACGTGTTCGGTAAAATCTCGTTAAAGATCATCTTACCGACCGTTGTGATCAACAATTTCTCGTTTTGCTCATCTGTGAACGTCGGGTTGTTGAGCGTCCGTGCCGGAAGAGCCACACGTGTATGCAAGTGGACGTAGCCATTTTGATACGCAATGAGCGCTTCGTTCACGTTCGACAACACTTTCCCTTGTCCGATGGCATCGTCGCGTTCAAGCGAGATGTAGTAGTTACCGAGGACCATATCCTGCGATGGTGTAACGACTGGTTTTCCATCTTTCGGGTTCAAGATGTTTTGCGCCGCGAGCATAAGAAGACGAGCTTCGGCTTGCGCTTCGGCAGAAAGTGGTACGTGGACCGCCATTTGGTCACCATCGAAGTCGGCGTTGTAGGCCGTACATACGAGCGGGTGAAGACGAATCGCACGACCCTCGACGAGAATCGGTTCGAAAGCTTGAATCCCTAGGCGGTGAAGCGTAGGGGCACGGTTCAAGAGAACCGGGTGCTCACGAATGACTTCTTCGAGGACGCCCCAGATTTCTGGTTGCATCTTCTCAATCTTACGTTTGGCGTTCTTGATGTTCGAAGCAATGCCGCGACCGACAAGTTCTTTCATCACGAACGGTTTGAAGAGTTCAAGCGCCATCTCTTTCGGGAGACCACACTGGTACATCTTCAAGTTCGGTCCAACGACGATAACTGAACGTCCTGAATAGTCGACCCGTTTACCAAGAAGGTTTTGACGGAAACGACCTTGTTTTCCTTTCAACATGTGTGAAAGTGATTTCAATGGACGGTTACCTGGACCTGTTACCGGACGACCACGACGACCATTGTCGATGAGGGCGTCAACCGCTTCTTGAAGCATACGCTTCTCGTTTTGCACGATGATGTTCGGCGCGCCGAGGTCGAGCAAACGTTTGAGACGGTTGTTACGGTTGATGACTCGACGATATAGATCGTTCAAGTCAGATGTCGCAAAGCGTCCACCGTCGAGCTGCACCATCGGGCGAAGCTCAGGCGGAATGACAGGAAGTACTTCGAGGATCATCCAATCTGGATCATTGCCTGATGTGAAGAATGCATCGAGCACTTCAAGGCGTTTAATCGCACGTGTACGACGCTGACCTTGAACTGTCTTCAATTCTTCGCGGAGTTCTCCTACTTCCTTCTCGAGTTGTACGTCTTGAAGGAGTTTCCGGATCGCTTCCGCACCCATGTCTGCTTTGAAGTCACTACCGTATTTTTCACGGTAGAGACGATATTCTTTTTCCGAGAGAAGTTGTTTCTTCTCGAGCGGAGTGTCACCTGGCTCCGTCACGACGTACGACGCGAAGTAGATCACTTCTTCGAGTGCACGTGGTGACATGTCGAGAACAAGCCCCATTCGGCTTGGAATCCCTTTGAAGTACCAGATGTGCGAAACTGGTGCCGCGAGCTCGATATGGCCCATACGCTCGCGACGCACTTTCGCTTTCGTCACTTCAACGCCACAGCGGTCACAAATGACTCCTTTATAACGGATCCGTTTGTACTTTCCGCAGTAACATTCCCAGTCTTTCGTAGGACCGAAGATTCGTTCACAGAACAATCCGTCCTTCTCTGGTTTGAGTGTACGATAGTTGATCGTTTCCGGCTTTTTGACTTCCCCGTAAGACCACGAACGGATCTTCTCAGGTGAAGCCAAGCCGATTTTCATATATTCAAATCGATTAACATCTACCAAGGGGCCGACCTCCCTTTTCGCCTTATTCCTCTTCCGTAACAGTCGGTTGAACGACTTGTTCTAACGCCGATGTTGCGTTCGGGATGTTGTCGTCATCTTCATCTTTCATTTCAACTTCTTCATCGTCCGCAGACATCATCTTGACTTCCATACCGAGCGCTTGGAGCTCTTTGATCAAGACGCGGAACGACTCAGGAACGCCCGCTTTCGGAACGCTCTCACCTTTCACGATGGCCTCGTATGCTTTCACACGGCCAACCGTGTCATCCGACTTGATTGTAAGGATCTCTTGGAGCGTGTAGGCTGCGCCGTACGCTTCAAGTGCCCATACTTCCATCTCACCGAAACGCTGTCCACCGAACTGTGCTTTACCACCGAGCGGTTGTTGTGTGACGAGCGAGTATGGTCCTGTCGAACGAGCGTGAAGTTTATCATCAACCATGTGCGCGAGTTTGATCATATACATGACACCGACCGAGACGCGGTTATCGAACGCTTCACCAGTACGACCGTCATAGAGACGAGTCTTGGCATCTTTGTCCATTCCAGCTTCTTCAATCGTTGCCCATACGTCTTCCTCACGCGCACCATCGAATACAGGTGTCGCCACTTTGATGCCGAGCTTTTTAGCCGCCATTCCAAGGTGGAGTTCGAGTACCTGACCGATGTTCATCCGTGATGGTACACCTAGTGGGTTAAGCATGATGTCAATCGGTGTGCCGTCCGGCATGTATGGCATGTCTTCTTCAGGGAGGATCCGCGAGATAACACCTTTGTTACCGTGACGTCCCGCCATCTTATCCCCTTCGTGAATCTTACGTTTTTGAACGATGTAGACACGAACCATTTGGTTCACGCCTGGTGAGAGTTCGTCACCATTTTCACGATCGAACACTTTGACGTCCAAGATGATACCGTCGCCGCCGTTTGGTACACGGAGTGACGTATCACGGACTTCACGTGCTTTCTCACCGAAGATCGCGTGCAAGAGACGCTCTTCCGCCGTCAATTCAGTCACGCCTTTAGGCGTTACTTTACCGACGAGGATATCGCCATCCTTGACTTCCGCACCGATGCGGATGATTCCACGATCGTCCAAGTTGCGAAGCGCGTCATCGCCGACGTTTGGAATATCACGTGTGATTTCCTCAGGTCCGAGTTTCGTGTCGCGTGATTCTGACTCGTACTCTTCGATATGAATCGATGTGTACACGTCATCTTTCACGAGACGCTCACTCATGATGATCGCATCCTCATAGTTGTAACCGTCCCATGTCATGAAGGCGACAACGACGTTACGGCCGAGCGCGAGCTCACCCATATCCATCGATGGACCGTCAGCAAGGATTTCTCCTTTTTCGACACGGTCGCCAGCAGCGATGATCGGCTTCTGGTTGTAGCATGTCCCTTGGTTCGAACGGACATACTTTTGAAGTTTGTAGCGGTCAAGGTCACCCGACACCTCAGAACCGTTCACGTCAGACGTGCGGCGGACCAAGATTTCGCGCGCTGTGACACGCTCGACGACACCTGGGAATTTCGCGATAATCGCGGCTCCAGAGTCTTTCGCTGACACGTACTCCATACCAGTACCGATAATCGGTGAATCAGGTTGGAGAAGCGGTACAGCTTGACGTTGCATGTTCGCTCCCATGAGGGCACGGTTCGAGTCATCGTTCTCGAGGAACGGGATACATGCCGTCGCGGCAGAAACAACCTGTTTCGGCGAAACGTCCATGTAATCGACTCGGTTCGGCTCAACTGACAAGTTTTGTCCGCGGAAACGGCAAAGGACTTGTTCGTTGGCGAAACCGCCTTCTTCTGTGAGCGGCATGTTCGCCTGGGCGACGACGTAGAGATCTTCTTCATCCGCCGTCATATATTGAATCTCGTTCGTGACGAGACCTGTTTCTGGGTCGACTCGACGGTACGGTGCTTCGATGAAGCCGTACTCGTTTACTTTCGCATAAGACGAAAGCGAGTTGATGAGACCGATGTTCGGTCCTTCTGGTGTTTCGATTGGACACATCCGACCGTAGTGCGAATAGTGAACATCTCGAACTTCGAAACCGGCACGCTCACGTGTCAAACCACCCGGTCCAAGTGCAGAGAGACGACGCTTGTGCGTGAGCTCTGCGAGCGGGTTTGTTTGGTCCATGAACTGTGACAACTGCGAGCTACCAAAGAACTCTTTTAGCGACGCGATTACCGGGCGAATGTTGATGAGTGCCTGTGGTGTGATCGCATTTTGATCTTGAATCGACATCCGCTCTTTAACAACACGTTCCATACGAGAAAGCCCAATCCGGAATTGGTTTTGGAGAAGTTCTCCGACTGAACGAAGACGACGGTTTCCTAGGTGGTCGATGTCATCTGTTGTTCCGACTTCGTGTAGCAAGTTAAAGAAGTAGTTGATCGATGCGATGATATCAGCCGGCGTGATGTGTTTCACGCTGCGGTCGATACTGCCGTTACCGATAATGTTCAAGATACGCTCTCCATCTGGGTCATCTGGTGAGATAACTTTGATCGATTGAAGACCGAACGGTTCACCTTCAGCGACGCCGCCTGTCGGCTCAGCATCCATATAACCGAGGCCGTTTTCCAAATGTGGAAGAACGCGGTCAAGGTTGCGACGATCGAGGATTGTTCCAGCTTCAGCGATGACTTCGCCTGTTTCTGGGTCAACGAGCGTCTCGGCCAATTTTTGACCGAAGAGACGGTTTTTAAGATGAAGTTTTTTGTTCATCTTGTAGCGACCGACGTTTGCAAGGTCGTAACGTTTTGGGTCGAAGAAACGAGATACGAGAAGTGACTTCGCGTTCTCAACCGTTGGTGGTTCACCAGGGCGGAGACGTTCGTAAATTTCGATCAACGCTTTTTCTGTTGATTCTGTATTATCTTTTTCAAGGGTATTGCGAAGATATTCATCATCCCCGAGAAGGTCGATAATCTCTTGGTCCGTACCGAATCCGAGGGCACGCAACAACACCGTTACCGGGATCTTACGGGTACGGTCGATACGAACGTAAACGATATCTTTGGCATCTGTCTCAAGTTCGAGCCATGCACCGCGGTTCGGAATGACTGTCGCACCGAAACCACGCTTACCGTTTTTATCGAGTTTGGCGTTGTAATAAACGCTCGGCGAACGAACAAGCTGGGAAACGATAACGCGTTCTGCACCGTTAATGATAAATGTTCCCGATTCTGTCATGAGTGGGAAATCTCCCATGAACACTTCTTGTTCTTTGAGCTCACCTGTTTCTTTGTTTTGTAGACGTACTTTTACGCGCAATGGCGCAGAGTAAGTAACGTCTCGCTCCTTCGATTCATCAATCGAATACTTCGGCTCACTGAGCGAATAATCGATGAACTCGAGCACAAGGTTTCCAGTGAAGTCGGAGATTGGCGAAATGTCCGTAAACATCTCTTTCAATCCTTCACGTAAGAACCACTCGTAAGAAGCAGTTTGAATTTCAATCAAATTCGGAAGCTCTAATACCTCACTGATACGGGCAAAGCTTCTTCTCTGACGGTGACGACCGTACTGAACAAGTTGACCAGTCAACTGATTCACCTCTCAGACCCCCAATTCTCTATCGAATTTTTCGGGCGTAATAATCGAACATTGTCATTGAATGTCGTCTCTTTTCCGCGTCTAAAAAGCGGCAAACGCGGCAGTTCAAGGCGAATTCCATTCCAATGGCATTTTATAATGTTAGCATATACGTTATAGCGAGTCAACAAGACTTCACCGTTTGTCAAGAGCGAATTGCTCGGAAAATGAAATAGCCTTTTTCTTTCACAACCGTCTCGACTTGACCAAACACATCTTCAAGCAACTTCTTGGCAGAAGGCGCTCCTTGTTTCTTTTGGATGACGACATAGAGCGCTCCACCTACGACGAGATGCGCATGCGCGCCTCGCAGAATCGTGTGGACCACTTGCTTTCCGGCCCGAATTGGCGGATTGGTCACGATTGCGGCGAACTGTTCGTCACCGACCGCGTCGTAAGCGTGGCTGAGCCGCGTCTCGATCGTCACTCCGTTCTGGGCGGCGTTTTGCTCTGACAAGGCAAGCGCTCGCTCGTTCACGTCGACGAGGAGTGCTTCACGCCCAGAGGCGTCGGCAAGCGAGATCCCCATCGGACCGTAGCCACAGCCCACATCTAAAATGCGCCCTTCGACGTCAGGCACTTCAAATGATTCGATTAAGAGACGTGACCCAAAATCGACCGATCCTTTCGAGAACACGCCGCGGTCCGAGGTGAAGCGATATGTCTTCCCTCGCAACTCGTACGTCCATGTCTCAGGGGCACTTTTCGAACTAGGGTCGTTCGTATAGTAATGATCTCCCATGCATTGAACCTCCTAACCCACTCTTCAAGGAAATAAAAGAAGCTCGCCATAGCGAGCTTCTATAGGTTGTGAAGTAAAAGTTGGATTACTTAACTTCGACAGTTGCGCCAGCTTCTTCAAGCTTAGCTTTGACTGCGTCTGCGTCTTCTTTAGAAACGCCTTCTTTGACTGGAGCCGGAGTTCCGTCAACGAGTGCTTTCGCTTCTTTAAGACCGAGGCCTGTAAGTTCACGAACTGCTTTGATGACGTTGATTTTACCAGCGCCAGCGTTTGTGAGGATTACGTCGAATTCAGTTTGCTCTTCAGCTGCTGCTGCGCCTGCACCTGCAACTGCTACTGGAGCTGCTGCTGATACGCCGAATTCTTCTTCGATTGTTTTTACGAGTTCGTTAAGTTCGAGAACCGTCATTGATTTGAGGTCTTCGATGAATTGCTCTTTGTTGAAAGCCATTATGGTTTTCCTCCTTTGATGTTGTAAAGATTGGTTTTGGTTACGCTACGAGACAAAAATTAAGCAGTTTGCTCTTCTTTTTGTTCTGCGATTGCGTTTGTTGCGACTGCGAGCCCACGGATTGGAGCTTGAAGGACGCTGAGAAGCATCGAGAGAAGACCATCGCGTGATGGAAGTTCTGCAAGGGCTTTAACATCTTCGAGTGAAGTTACTTTGCCTTCGATGATTCCGCCTTTCAATTCGAGCGCTTTGTGCTCTTTCGAGAAGTCGTTCAAGATCTTCGCTGGGGCAACAACGTCTTCGTTAGAGAAGGCGATTGCTGTAGGACCTGTGAAGACTTCGTCAAGACCTTCGAAGTTCGACTGAACTGCCGCGCGGCGAAGAAGACCGTTTTTGTATACTTTGAACTCGATTCCAGCGTCACGGAGTGATTTACGGAGTGTAGTCACTTCTTCAACTGTAAGTCCACGGTAGTCAACAACGATTGTTCCGACGCTCGCTTGCATTTTTTCAGCGATCTCATCGACGAGTGCCGATTTTTGAGATACGATTTTTTCGCTTGCCATGTGTTTGCACCTCCTAGTCAATTCTTATACCGGACGAGAGGCTGCTCTCCAAAAAGAAATCCCTCGTATGAAGACATACGAGGGCGTAATTGTTTGAAAGTAAACCTGTGACAACAGGCTCAAGTTCGAGCAAAGACACCTCGGAAGGGTTTACGGACCGATGTCCACCTTCTGTCTACGGTAATCCAACATATTCGGTTGAACGTGTATTACTTTAACAGCGGTATCACACGTTGTCAACAGTTTATTTCAAGTAGATTACTTGATGAAGTCGGCAGTCGCGACACGGATTCCAGGACCCATTGTCGAAGAAAGCGCGATGTTTTTAAGGTAAGTTCCTTTTGCAGTAGCAGGCTTCACTTTCATGAGTGTCTCGATGATTGTCTCGATGTTCTCAGAGAGTTTTGTTGCTTCAAATGACTTCTTACCAACTGGTACGTGGATGTTACCGGCTTTATCAACGCGGTATTCTACTTTACCAGCTTTGATGTCCGCGATTGCTTTCGCAACGTCGAACGTGACTGTGCCTGTTTTCGGGTTAGGCATGAGGCCTTTTGGTCCGAGAACGCGACCAAGTTTACCAACTTCACCCATCATGTCAGGTGTCGCAACGATTACATCGAAGTCGAACCATCCTTGTTGGATTTTAGTGATGAACTCAGAGTCACCGACGTAGTCAGCGCCAGCCGCTTCAGCTTCTTTAACTTTTTCGCCTTTTGCGAAGACGAGAACTTTTTGTGTTTTACCAGTACCGTGTGGAAGTACGACGGCACCGCGGATTTGTTGGTCCGCTTTCTTCGGATCTACGCCGAGACGGACAGCAACTTCGATTGTTTCATCGAATTTAGCAGTAGCTGTTTTCTGAACGAGTTCAACGGCCTCAGCGAGTTCGTATGACTTCATGCGGTCAACAAGCTTAGCTGCTTCTTGGTGTTTTTTACCCATGATTCTTTTCCTCCTTGTGGTTAGCGGAATTTCCTCCCACATAATGAAGGGATTGAAGGTGAGCATAATATTCACCGACAATCCCAGAGACTAATAAATTAGTCTTCGATTACAATACCCATACTACGCGCAGTACCTTCAACCATAAGCATCGCTGTTTCAACAGACGACGCGTTAAGGTCAGGCATTTTAAGTTCAGCGATTTCGCGAACTTTATCACGCTTAACCGTTGCTACCTTCTTACGGTTTGGTTCACCAGAACCGCTCTCGATACCAGCAGCTTTCTTCAAAAGAACTGCAGCTGGTGGAGTTTTCGTAATGAATGTAAACGAACGATCTTCGTATACCGTAATGACTACAGGAATAATCAATCCGGCTTGGTCTTGTGTACGAGCGTTGAACTCTTTACAGAATCCCATGATGTTAACACCTGCTTGACCAAGTGCTGGACCTACTGGTGGTGCTGGGTTAGCTTTACCAGCTGGGATTTGAAGTTTAACGAGTTTAGTAACTTTTTTCGCCACGAGACACACCTCCTTAAGTCTAAAATGTGGTTTCTTGGACGTTGTGCGCCCTCCCACTCAATCTATTAGGTCGAGTTTGTACCGAAATATAGCACAACATCAAACATTTCCGATTGTACCATCCGTTTCCGAGAATGGCAAGTGGGTATTAGTTAATTTTCTGAACTTGTTCGAAATCAAGCTCAATTTTTGTTTCACGGCCGAACATGTCAACGACAACTTTGAGCTTCTCTTTATCGGCTTCGATTTCATCAATCGTTCCTTCGAAGTTCTCAAATGCGCCTTCTTTGACACGGACGAGGTCGCCGAGTTCGTAGTTGTAACGATCTTTCTTCTCGATGAGACCCATCTGTGACAAGACGTTCGTCACTTCGTCCGGTTGAAGCGGGATCGGCTTGGCGCCGCCGCCCGTTGAACCGAGGAAGCCGGTGACGTTCGGCGTGTTCCGCACGACGTACCACGAGTCGTCAGTCATGACCATCTCGACGAAGACGTAACCTGGGAAGCTCTTCACTTCTTTTTCTTTAATCTTCTTCTCGCCACTCTTGAGCGTGACTTCTTCTTGCGTTGTTTCAGTCGGAACGAGGACGCGGAAAATTTTATCTTCCATGTTCATCGAACCGATCCGACGTTCTAGGTTTTCTTTGACGTTGTTTTCAAATCCAGAATACGTCTGGACAACAAACCATTGTTTCTCCACGGCTTTCACCTCTTTCCTTAGTTGATTAATAGGTTGACGAGATAGCTGACACCAGTATCTACGCCGAACACGAACAGGCCGATCACGACGACCGTCGCGATGACCGTGATGGTATATTTTGTGAGCTCTTTACGAGTCGGCCAACTCGTTTTCTTTAACTCTTTCCATACATCGCGCAAAAAGTTCATGGTAGCTTCCTCCTACGTTGAATGCCAATCTACATTACTTCGATTCTCGGTGTGTCGTATGCGCATTGCAACGCCGACAGAACTTTTTCAGCTCGAGCCGTGTCGTCACGTCGTTTTGTTTCATAGTCGAATAACCGCTCGACCCGCAATCCGAACACGCGAGACTTACTTTCTTTGCCATTCATGAGCGCCCCTTTCGACAGCTCTCCTATAAAAAAGAGCGAAAAAAAAACGCCTCCTGTAAATGGCGTCTACGGACAAGGCGCTGCCTTAAAAGTATCACATAGGAGGCGTGCGGTCAATATCGGTTAGCTCGTCATCGTTTTGACGTCGACATGCCGCTCAAACTTTTTCTTCACGCGCTGTAACGCATTATCAATCGATTTCACATGGCGGTCGAGGTCGTCCGAGATTTCTTGGTACGAACGGCCGTCCAAATAAAGACGCAACACTTTTCGTTCCAAGTCACTCAGGAGCTCTTCCATCTTTTCTTCCATGAACAGTTGTTCTTCTCGCGTCACGAGCAAATCCTGCGGGTCCGTCGGATGCGGCGGCAAGATCACATCGAGCAGTGTCCGATCCGACTCGTCGTCAAAGATTGGCTTGTCGAGCGAGACGTAAGAATTGAGCGGGATATGCTTTTGACGGGTCGCCGTTTTGATGGCAGTGATCATTTGACGGGTGATGCACATCTCGGCAAAACTTTTAAACGAGGCGAGCCGCTCATCGCGGTAATCCCGGACACCTTTATACAGACCGATCATGCCTTCTTGCACGATGTCCTCGTGATCGGCACCGATCAAAAAGTAAGACCTTGCCTTCGCCCGGACGAAATATCGGTAACGTTCAATCAAAAACTCAAGAGCGTCGCTATCCCCCTCATTACGCGCAAGAAAGACCAGCTCTTCGTCGGACATGCTTTCAAATTGCTCGTATGGCCATCCGTTCATGTTTCATACCCCCCGGCGATTGATGAACTTATGTAAGTTTGTGCTCTCATTATAGGCGTCGGTTAAAACGACCGTCAAATAAAATTCTAAAAATTCCGTCAATTACATATCGTGTAACTCATACATCTATTAGTATACAACATTTCTTTCCAAATAAATGTCAAATTAAAAACAAAAGACGAGTCCATTTGATGAACTCGTCTGTGATATCCTTCACCGCCTCATTTACGACGGCGTATTTCTTCCAATCGGGCTCTTATGTCTGGTGAAAGGTCAATCGTTTTTCGATTCGACCGATCCTGCTCGAGTGCCGACCGTTCTTTTTCGATCAACACCTGGGCGTGCTTCCAATCCTTCAGTAACTCATTGGCAGGAACCCGGAGCGCTCCTTGTCCGAAGATAACCCACTGTTCGGTGAAGTCGTTCGTCGCGACAAACAACGTCACGAGCCGATCATCGACAAGGGCGTGCGCACGGCGTTCAATCCATTCATCCGCCGTCTCGTTTTCTTTCGTATAGACGACCGCGACACGACTCTGATTCGCTTTCGATTCCCGCCCGTATCGCATATGGGCATCGAAGACGATTGTCACTTCGCGACCCGTGACCGCTTGGTACTCGGCCATCGCTTCAATCAAATCGTTTCGTGCTTTCTCAAAATCGATGTCTCGCAGCTTTCGAAGGTGCGGCCATGCGCCAATAATGTTATATCCATCCACGAGGAGCAATTCCCGTTTCTTGATGCTCATGACAATGGGTTACGTGAGCGATGCACTTCATACAAGAGAAGCGCGGCCGCGACCGAGGCGTTCAGCGATGTGACGTGACCGACCATCGGCATGTGGACGAGGAAGTCACACGATTCGCGTACGAGGCGGCTCATCCCTTTACCTTCACTACCGATGACAACGACGAGCGGCATGTTCCCATCGAGGCGACGATAATCTTGGCTCTCGCTCGCGTCTGTCCCGACAACCCATAGTCCTTTCTCTTTCAGTTCTTCAAGCGTCCGCGTCAAGTTTGTGACGCGTGCGACCGGAATGTACTCGATTGCGCCTGTCGAAGCTTTCGCCACCGTCTGCGTCAAACCGACCGAGCGGCGCTTCGGAATGATAATCCCGTGCGCCCCGACCGCATCCGCTGTCCGTAAAATCGAACCCAGGTTATGCGGGTCTTCGAGTTCATCGAGCAGAATGAACAACGGCGTTTCTCCTTTTGACTCGGCAAGGGCGAACATATCTTCGATCGACTTATATTCGTAGGCGGCGACCGCGGCGACAACACCTTGGTGATGTTCGCTACCGGCCATTTTCTCGAGTTTCGTTTTCGGGACGAACGAGACTTGAACCGATGCCTCGTTGGCCATGCCGATGATTTGAGCGAGCGGCCCCTTCTGTTGCCCTTCCATAATAAAGACCTTGTTCATATCGCGACCGCTCCGGAGCGCTTCCATCACCGGGTTGCGCCCGTAAAGGAAGTCGATTCCTTCCTCGAGCACGTCGACTTCTTGATAGTCTGGTCGTTCTAGTTTTTGGCGCTTCGGTCGATCATTTCGTTCGCCGCGTGGACGATCAAATGAGCGTTGCTCATGCGCCCTTCCTCCGTCATGTCGTTTCGAATGACTCGGTTTCGAGCCATGTGAACGCTTGTTCGATGAGTTCTTCAAGACGATCCCTTCTTTCCATTAGATATGTGTAACCAATCAATGCTTCGAACGCTGTCGAATAGCGATACGTATGAACATCTGTCCGCTTCGGGATTGAACCGGATTTCGCGTTCTTCCCACGGCGGACGACAGCCGCTTCATCATCACTCAAGACACCTGTCTCGAGCCAGTGGGTCACGATCCCAGCCTGCGCTGCCGCATTCACGTAGCGGATGGCGCCACGGTGTAGGTCGTTCGGCTTCGTCATCCCTTGTCCGAGCAGTCGTTTGCGTACCGCCATCTCATAGACGGCGTCCCCCATATAGGCGAGGGCGAGGGCGTTCAGTTGAGGGGCGAGTTGTTTCATAACCGCTTCCACCGCACCCCTTGGGCTGTATCTTCGAGTTGAATCTTCTGTTCTTTCAAGAGATCTCGAATCTCATCGGCACGCGCGAAATTCCGCTCCGTCCGAGCCGTGTTCCGCTCTTGAATCAATTGATCAATTTCCGCGTCAAGAAGCTCTAGCTCTTTCTTGATTGTCAAACCAAGCACACCTGTCAATTCTTCGAAGAGAGCGATCACGTGTTCGAGCGTGACTTTTGAGACGTGGTCCGCCTTTGCGTAGATATTGGCTTCACGCGCCAAGTCGAATAAGACCGTCACCGCGTTCGCCGTATTGATATCATCATCCATCGCTTCGATGAACGTGGTTTTAATTGTCGCGAGCTTGCGTTCCATCGCTTCACTCGGTTCTTCAAGACCAGCTGTGACCGACAGGCGGTACGCGACGTTTTGGAATGCTTCCTTGATGCGATCCCATCCGTTCGCCGCTTGTTCAATCAACTCACGACTGTAGTTGATCGGATGGCGATAATGGACCGACAACATGAAGAAGCGGAGCACCATCGCATCGACTTCTTTCAACGCCTCATGGACGAGTAGGAAGTTGCCGAGCGATTTGGACATCTTCTCGTTCTCGATATTGATGAATCCGTTATGCAGCCAATAGTTGGCGAACTTCGTATGGTTGCACGCCTCCGATTGGGCAATCTCGTTCTCGTGGTGCGGGAACTTCAAGTCATGGCCCCCGGCGTGAATGTCGATCGTCGTGCCAAGGTGTTTTTTCGCCATCGCTGAACACTCGATGTGCCAGCCTGGACGACCTTGTCCCCATGGACTCTCCCATGCCGGCTCATCTGGTTTCGCGGCTTTCCACAAGACGAAATCGAGCGGGTCTTCTTTCTTTTCCCCGACGTCGACACGTGATCCCGCGCGTAAGTCTTCAATCGACTGCTGGCTCAATTTGCCATACGTCTCAAACTTACGCGTCCGGAAATAGACGTCCCCGCCTGCTTCATACGCAAAGTCCTGCGTCTCGAGTTCGCGGATGAATGTGATAATCTCTTCCATCGTGTCCGTGACACGTGGATGGACGTCCGCCGGCAATACGTTCAAGGCACCCGTGTCTGCCAAATACGCGTCGATATACCGATTCGTCAACGTACCGACGTCTTCTCCGAGCTCATTGGCGGTCCGAATGATTTTATCGTCGACATCTGTAAAGTTGAGGACGTATTTGACGTCATAGCCTCGATACGTCAAGTAGCGGCGGACCGTATCAAAGGCAATCGCTGGACGAGCATTGCCGACGTGAATGTAATTGTAAACGGTCGGTCCACATACATACATCGACACTTTCCCAGGTACGATTGGCACAAACGGCTCTTTTTTATTCGTGAGGCTGTTGTAAAACTGAATCATGTGTATTCTCCTCCATCCGTTTCTCTAATGAAGCAAGTTTGTCTTCTAGCTGAGCGACGGCACGTTCCAGCCGCTCTTGGCACTCGCGGTCCGGGTCGGGGAAGCGGTGATCGAGATCATGCTGCTTAACCCGTTCGCCGTTCCGGATGACGACCCGGCCTGGAATCCCAACGACCGTCGAGTCGGATGGGACGTCTTTTAAAACGACAGAACTCGCCCCGATTTTGACGCAATCGCCAATCGTGATATTGCCGAGCACTTTCGCCCCGGCAGAGATGAGGACATCATTCCCGATCGTCGGGTGACGTTTCCCTTTCTCTTTTCCCGTTCCGCCGAGCGTCACGCCCTGATAAATCGTTACATTGTTACCGATAATCGCCGTCTCACCAATGACGATGCCAAACCCGTGATCGATAAAGAGACGTTCACCGATGACCGCACCGGGATGAATCTCAATTCCCGTCAACCAACGGCTCGTCTGCGCGATTAACTTCGCCATTAACTTGACTTTGCGCGTCCATAGACCGTGCGCGATTCGATGTGCCCACAGGGCGTGTAACCCTGGATAGGTCAAGACGACCTCTATTTTTGATCTTGCGGCCGGGTCGAGTTCGAGCACGTTTCGTATATCGTCGCTCACACTTTTCCAAAATCCCATAATTGTTCTCCTTTTCCATATCAAAAACAAAGACGCCCCTGTGCCAAGGCACAGAGACGCCGTAAGCGCGGTTCCACTCTGTTTGGGAAAGTTCCCCTCTCATGTCTCGTTAACGCCGAGTCGCGGTCCCGACTACGTATCGCCGGAACGGCTCCGAGGTGCACTTCGACGGGGGACGCTTCTAGAACTTCCAGCCTAGGTTCTAGTCTCTGTTAAGTGTCATACCGCTTACTTTCCTCATCGTTGCCTTTAAGCTAATAATGTTGTGAGACGTGCCAAGACACGCTCTTTGCCAATTAGTGAAATGGCGTTCGGAAGCTCTGGTCCGTGCGTCTGCCCGGTCGTCGCGACCCGGATCGGCATGAACAAGTTCTTTCCTTTTTGGCCAGTCGCCTTTTGTGTCGCTTTCGTCGCTGCTTTGACAGCTTCCGGTGTGAAGTCTTCGATTGTTTCAAGTTGAGCCTTGAATTCGGCGAGGACAGCCGGTACCGTTTCTCCAGCGAGGACCGCATTGGCCTCTTCGTCGTATTCGACCTCGTCTTTAAAGAACAGGTCCGTCAACGTCACGATTTCAGCACCGTGTGTCATTTGTTCTTTATAGAGGGCGATCAACGCTGTCGCCCAATCGGCTTGTTCTATCGACAAGGCGTTCGGTAAACGTCCTGCTTCTTGTAAGAATGGTAAACTGAGTGCCACCACTTCGTCAAGCGAAGCCTGTTTCATATAGACGCTGTTGATCCAAGCAAGCTTCTGTTGGTCAAAGACGGCCGGGCTCTTCGACAAACGACTCGCATCAAACATCTCGATGAACTCTTCTTTCGTGAAGATCTCCTCTTCTCCGACCGGCGACCAACCGAGGAGCGAGATGAAGTTAAAGAGTGCCCCTGGAAGGTATCCGAGATCAGCGTATTGTTCGATAAACTGAATGATCGACTCATCACGCTTCGATAACTTCTTATGGTTCTCGTTATAAATCAATGTCATATGACCAAACGCCGGATAGTCCCAACCGAGCGCGTCATAGACCATCATCTGTTTCGGTGTGTTGGCGATATGATCATCCCCGCGCAACACGTGGCTGATTTTCATCAAGTGATCGTCGACGACGACAGCGAAGTTATACGTCGGGATGCCGTCCTGTTTGACGATGACCCAGTCTCCGAAGTCTTTCGACTCGAACGAGACGTCGCCTTTGACGACATCGGTCCACTTATATGTGACCGACTCTGGTACACGAATCCGAATCGACGGTTTACGTCCTTCGGCTTCGAACGCAGCTTGCTCTTCGTCGCTCAAGTTACGATGTGCACCCGAATACCGCGGTGCCTCGCCGCGTGCGATTTGAGCCTCACGCTCCGCCTCGAGTTCTTCAGACGTCATATAGCACTTGTATGCGAGCCCCTTGTCCATCAACTCGTTCACGTATTGATTGTAAAGGTCGAGGCGTTCCATTTGGAAGTACGGGCCGAAGTCGCCGCCGCGGCCTGGGCCTTCATCCCAATCGATGCCGAGCCATTCCAAGTATTTCATTTGGCTCTCGACACCGTTCTCGACGTTCCGTTTCTGGTCCGTATCCTCGATTCGGAGAATCATCTTCCCGCCAGCATGGCGAGCATATAAATAGTTAAATAGCGCGGTCCGGGCGTTCCCGATATGAAGGTGACCCGTCGGACTCGGCGCATAGCGTACGCGCACTTCACTCATAATATTTCCACCTTTCTTCTCTTCTGCCCAAATAGTATACCACTTTTGTCAAGCGCGGTTGAGCAGGATGACCGCCTGAGCGGCAATTCCTTCTTCACGTCCGGTGAAGCCTAGCTTTTCAGTCGTCGTCGCTTTGACGTTCACTTGGCTGATGTCCGCTTCGAGCAACTCGGCGATGACCGCTCGCATATCGTCGATGTACGTGCGAAGCTTCGGCCGCTCCGCCATCACTGTCGCATCGACGTTGCCGAGCACATAGCCTTCTGCTTTGACGAGTTGCCACACGTGTTGTAACAATACTTTCGAGTCTGCATCCTTAAACTCAGGGTCCGTGTCCGGGAAATGCTTGCCAATATCGCCCGCTGCAATCGCCCCGAGCGCCGCGTCGGCAATCGTATGCAACAAGACGTCCGCATCTGAGTGGCCAAGTAGACCGCGGTCATGCGGAATCTCGATTCCTCCTAAAATAAGCGGACGCCCTTCCGCGAACGCGTGTACATCAAATCCTTGTCCGATTCTCATCGATAATCCTCCTTCGTTAAAATCGCTTCTCCAAACAATAAATCTTCTGGGGTTGTCATTTTAATGTTGTGGTAATCCCCCGGGATAATCGTCACCCGTTGCCCGGTCCATTCGAATAGACTGGCATCATCCGTGCCGATAAAACGAGCAGCTTCTGCCCGCTCATGGGCGGCTTGAATGGCGCCTGCCGGAAACGCTTGGGGCGTCTGCGCCAACCATAGTGCCTCACGCGGCACCGTCTGCGTGATGTGTCCGTCCATCACTTGTTTCACCGTATCTTTGACCGGAACAGCGAGAATCGCCCCTGCCGTCTTGGCCGCTTCGGCGATGGCATGAAGTTGGTCAAGGCGCACAAATGGCCGTGCCCCGTCATGAATCAAGACGACATCTTCGGGATTGACGACTTGCAATCCGGCTCGAACGCTCTGTTGTCGTTCTTCCCCACCCGTCACGTATGTAATCGGGGTCTCTAAATGATGCAACTGTCGCTCGAACCACCCTTGTTCCTCAGGGCGCACTGCGAGCACGATGCGCTCACACCATGCATCTTTCGAGAACGCTTCGACCGTCCATACGATAATCGGCTTCCCTTGTAACGTCAGCATCAATTTATTCTCATCGGCTCCCATCCGCTTCCCTTTCCCTGCGGCTGGGATGACCACTGTATAACGCACCATTCCATTCACCTCTGTTCGTGAAAAAAGAGAGCGCTAATGCGTCTCTTTTTCCATGCTTATTCAGGACGCGCAAAAATCATACGGCCAGCCGATGTTTGAAGAACGCTCGTCACGACAACAGGCAATGTCTTCGAAATCAACTTGCGCCCACCTTCAACGACGACCATCGTGCCGTCTTCGAGGTACGCGACGCCTTGATTTTGTTCTTTACCTTCTTTAATGACCGTCACGACCATCTCTTCCCCCGGGATGACAATCTGTTTGACTGAATTTGCCAAATCATTAATGTTCAGCACAGGGACATTTCGAACTTCGCACACTTTATTCAAGTTGTAGTCGTTCGTGACGACAATCCCTTTTTTCAATTCGGCCAACTTGATCAATTTAATGTCCACTTCGGCGACGTCTTCAAAGTCCCCATCATAGATTTCTACTTCGATGCGGTCGTTGTCTTGTAACTCCTTCAAAATATCAAGACCGCGACGACCACGGTTCCGCTTCAACGTATCCGACGAATCGGCGATATATTGAAGCTCGCCGATGACGAATTGTGGCACGATGAGCGTGCCTTCGATGAAACCGGTCTTCGAAATGTCGGCGATCCGACCGTCGATAATGACGCTCGTATCCAAAATTTTATCGTTCGAGCGGCGCAACGGTTCTGCTTCCGGCTTCTCGCGTTCACTCTTGACGAACAGTTTAATCCATTCGTTCCGCTTCCGATAGCCGACAGCGAAACCGAAGTACCCGAACAAGGCGGTCACGAAAATCGGTACGATTTTGCTGAGTAAGAAGATATTTGTTACTTCTAATGAGACACTGATCAAAAAGGCAATCAACAAACCAATAATCAATCCGATCGACCCGAACAAAATATCACCGACCGGTAAACGGACGAGCCGTTCTTCAACAAAACGGATAAATTTAACGACCCCATCTGTCAAGAATAAACTAAGAATGAAGAAGATAAGTCCACCAATCAAACTAGCCACATAAGGAATCGTCAACCAAGCCGGTACATTCACTCCGAGGTCACCTAACAGCAACATCGCTTCGATAATACCGAACCAACCGACGACGAGTCCGATTAAAATAAATCCGATTCGTACAGCAATCTTCACTCATTCCACCTCCTTTATTATGAATTAAAATTTCAAGAAATTAACACTTTCATTGTAACATGGTTTTTTTGAAAGCGTTCGTTACAAAGCGTTAAAAACTGCCGGAAGCGCCCCGTCAGAACGGGATGGCAAGTTGGAGCGCTTCATCGACAGTACTGACACCGACGACATCGATACCAGGTGGGGCCGTCCAGCCCCCGAGGTTATTTTTCGGGATAATCGCCCGCGTAAATCCGAGCTTCGCCGCTTCGGCGACACGCTGTTCAATCCGTGACACCCGACGCACTTCCCCGGTCAATCCAACTTCGCCGATGCACACATCCGTCGGACGGGTCGGACGATCGCGGAAACTTGACGCGATCGAGATACAAATCGCCAAATCGATCGCAGGCTCATCCAACTTGACACCGCCCGCCGCTTTTAAATAAGCATCTTGCGTTTGGAGTAAAAGCCCTGATCGTTTCTCAAGGACGGCCATGAGGAGCGCGACCCGGTTCTGGTCGATCCCTGTTGCCATCCGACGTGGATTTCCGAATGAGGTCGGGGAAATTAATGCCTGCAGCTCGACGAGCACCGTCCGCGTCCCTTCCATCGACGCGACGACAGTTGAGCCCGAGACACCGGCAGTCCGTTCTTCTAGGAAAATTTCAGACGGATTGAGCACTTCTTCGAGACCGCCTTCCTTCATTTCAAAGATACCGATCTCGTTCGTCGATCCGAACCGATTTTTGACGGCCCGTAAAATACGGAACGTGTGGTGACGTTCGCCTTCAAAGTAAAGGACGGCATCGACCATATGCTCGAGCAGACGAGGTCCCGCAATCGAACCTTGTTTCGTCACGTGACCGACGATAAAGACGGCAATTCCACGGGTCTTGGCGATTTTCATGAGCGCTGCCGTACATTCCCGAACTTGGGCGACACTACCTGGCGCCGACTGGATCTCATCCATATAGACGGTTTGAATCGAGTCGATAATGACGAACCCTGGTTCCTCTTCATCGATGACCCGTTCAATCATCAACATATCCGTCTCCGCGAGGACATATAAGTCCTCGGTCGGGAGGCCGAGCCGCTCGGCGCGAAGTTTCGTCTGTTTGAGCGATTCTTCCCCGGAAATATAGAGCACTTTCCGTCCACTGTGCGCCAAATGGGCGCTCACTTGAAGCAAAATCGTCGACTTTCCGATTCCCGGATCGCCACCGACGAGGACGAGTGAGCCTGGAACGATTCCGCCCCCGAGCACACGGTCAAACTCTTGACTATTCGTATGGACGCGCGTCTCTTCTTGCGACACAACGTCCGACAGACGTTCTGGCTTCAACTGCCTCGAGGAGCTATGGACGAAGGCGGCCCCCCGCTTTGCCTTTTTCTCTTCGACAAACTCTTCAACGAGTGTGTTCCATTCATTACATCCTGGGCAACGCCCCATCCATTTTGCGGATTCGTACCCGCATGACTGACATACGTATTTCGTTTTAATTTTTGCCATGATGTTCCTTTCCGTCTAAAAAAGCTCCCTCATATGAGAGAGGGAGCCTTGTAGTTACTGAACGACACCTTCATTACGGACGACGAATTCGCCGTCTTGTACATCGAGCGCCACTATGCTGCCTTTTGTGATGCTGCCGCTGAGCATCGCCTCTGAGAGTCGGTCCTCAACCTCACGCTGGAGCGCACGGCGGAGTGGACGAGCCCCGTATTCCGGGTCGTACCCGACTTCAGCGATTTTCTCGAGCGCTGATTCGGTGAGACTGAAATCAATGCCTTGTTCTCCGAGACGTTTCGTAAGTGTCTCGGCCATAAGTTTGACAATTTCTTGGATGTGCTCTTTTTGGAGCGAGTGGAAGACGGTGATCTCGTCAATCCGGTTCAAGAACTCGGGACGGAACGCTTTTTTCAACTCTTCCGTGACTTTGTCTTTCATTTCGGTATATTCACGTTTCACATCATCTTCAACCGTGAACCCGACATATTTGTTGCGTTTGAGGGCTGCCGCACCGACGTTTGACGTCATGATGATGACCGTGTTCCGGAAGTCGACCGTACGCCCTTTCGAGTCAGTCAAGCGACCGTCATCGAGCACTTGAAGCAAGATGTTGAACACTTCAGGGTGGGCCTTCTCAATCTCATCAAGCAAGATGACCGAATATGGCTTGCGACGAACCTTCTCAGTCAATTGACCACCTTCTTCATAGCCGACGTAACCTGGAGGCGATCCGACGAGACGGCTCGTCGCGTGTTTCTCCATATACTCAGACATGTCGATTCGGATGATGGCGTCTTCGTCACCGAACAACGCTTCAGCCACGGCACGAGCCAACTCGGTTTTCCCGACACCAGTTGGTCCGAGGAATACGAACGAACCGATCGGACGTTTCGGATCTTTCAATCCGGCACGAGCCCGGCGAATCGCCCGCGAAATCGATTTGACGGCCTCATCTTGACCGATGACCCGCCCGTGGAGAATCGATTCAAGTTTGAGGAGACGATCTGTCTCTTCTTCGGCAATCTTCGTCACCGGGACACCTGTCCAGTTGGCGACGACTTGCGCGATATCTTCTTTCGTTACTTCGAGTTTTTCGTTCCCTTGCTTATTCTGCCATTCCGACTTGAGCTGTTCGAGCTCATCCCGAAGTTTCTGCTCGGTATCACGTAACGAGGCAGCCTTCTCGAACTCTTGACTCTGTACAGCCGAATCTTTCTCTTTGCGAATCGACTCAAGACGAGCCTCGAGTTCTTTCAAATTCGGCGGTGCCGTGAACGAACGAAGTCTTACTTTCGAAGCAGCCTCATCGACGAGGTCGATCGCTTTATCCGGAAGGAAACGGTCCGAGATGTAGCGGTCCGAGAGAACGACGGCTTCATGAATCGCTTCATCTGTGATCGTGACGCGATGGTGCGCCTCGTAACGGTCACGTAACCCGAAGAGGATTTGTTCTGCCTCATCCGTTGTCGGTTCATTGACTTGGATCGGTTGGAACCGGCGTTCTAGTGCCGCATCTTTCTCGATATACTTCCGGTACTCATCAAGTGTCGTCGCTCCGATACATTGGAGTTCACCACGTGCGAGTGACGGTTTCAAAATGTTCGACGCGTCGATTGCGCCTTCAGCGCCGCCAGCTCCAATCAATGTGTGCAATTCGTCGATGAAAAGAATGACGTTCCCAGCTTGGCGAATCTCATCCATTACCTTTTTCAATCGGTCCTCAAATTCACCGCGGTATTTCGTTCCAGCGACGAGTGTTCCCATATCAAGTACCATGACACGTTTATTACGAAGAGTTTCTGGAACTTCGTTATTAATGATCTGTTGAGCGAGACCTTCGACGACTGCCGTTTTCCCGACCCCTGGTTCCCCAATGAGGACCGGGTTATTTTTTGTCCGGCGAGACAACACTTCGATGACGCGTTGAATCTCGCCAGCGCGGCCGATGACTGGGTCAAGACGCGACTCACGCGCCTGTTGGGTCAAGTCACGGGCCAAGCCGTCTAGCGTTGGTGTCGCGGCACTCGTTCCAGGTTGTGACGCATTAGAAGATGACTCCGTGTTTCCTAAGAGTTGAAGTACTTGCTGACGTGCCTTCGTCAAACTGACACCAAGGTTATTCAAGACACGAGCCGCCACACCTTCACCTTCACGAATCACGCCGAGTAAAATGTGCTCGGTGCCAACGTAAGAATGTCCAAGTTTTCGAGCCTCATCCATCGAGAGTTCGATTACTTTTTTTGCACGCGGTGTATAGTGAATCGTTGAGCCGTTTTCTGATCCACGGCCAATGAGTGCCTCTACTTCTTGTTGAATCTTTTCAGACGTGAGTCCGAGGGCGAACAGTGCTTTAGCAGCAATCCCTTCCCCTTCACGGACGAGTCCGAGTAAAATATGTTCCGTACCAATATTATGATGGCCAAGTCGTACCGCTTCCTCTTGTGCTAAAGCTAATACGCGCTGAGCTCGTTCTGTAAATCGACCAAACATCATTGACAAAACCTCCTTAAAGTTGGATCAAACTAAGCCATGATCTAACGTTCGACGAACGAGAGTCGCTCGTTCGCGATCTCGTTCTTTCGTAGATAATGTTTTCCCGAAATGTTTTTGTAGGAAACCTGATTGAAGCTTTACAATTAATTCGTGAAACTGAGGTGGACTCCAGTCGGACAAAATACCAAGGTCACTCGCCAAATGCAAATCCGACAGACGTTCAATCGCTTCTGTCGATGATAACAGTTTCGCATAACGTAAAATTCCGTATGAGCGATAAAACTGGTCCTCTAACTCGTCTTGGTTACGGGCCAGTAGCTCTTCCCGTGCTTGTCGTTCCGCCTGAATGACTTGCTCCGTAACTTCCATAAAATCTGTCAACAACTGTGATTCATGACTGCCGAGTGTGCGTTGATTCGATAATTGAAACAATCGTCCCGCCGCGTCGCTACCTTCTCCATACCGTCCCCGAATCGTATATCCGAGCTTGCGAAGCTCTTTCAATATAGGAGTAATTCGCCCTGTCAACGTTAGCCCTGGAAGATGGAGCATCACTGACGCTCGAAGTCCTGTACCGATATTACTTGGACAAGTCGTTAAATATCCGAGCTGTTCGTCATATGCGTATGGGAGAGATTCGCCACAGAGAACATCGACTCGTTTCGCGAGTTCAAACGCTTCTTCCACTTGATAACCCGGGAGTAACGTTTGAATTCGTAAGTGATCTTCCTCATTAATAAGCACACTGATCGTTTCATCTTCACTTAACAAGACGGCACTTTCTTCTTTTCCAGCAATCGTTGGGCTAATCAAATGTTTTTCAACGAGTGCTTGTCGTGTCACTACATCGTAAGTGCCCATGTGCAAATATTCGAAGCCTTGCAATCCGCCAAGTGACGTTTCAACACGTTGACAAAGCTGATGTTGACTTTCTTTAGATAAAACCGGAGAAAAGACTGTATCTTTTAAGTTACGCGCTAGACGGATACGAGTGGAGATGACTAAGTCATCAAGTTTCGCTCGCTCTTTCATCTTCGGACCGAGTGGATGCTTGAGAAATGGTTCCATCATGCCTCACCTTGTCCTTTCAGCTGAATTATTTCTTTTTTAATTCGCGCTGCACGTTCATAATCTTCTTGTTCGACGGCTCGTTGTAACTCCCCTGCTAACTTTTGGAGTCGCTCTTCGATTCGCTCGTCGGGTGTGCGCAAGGCATCAGGCATCGAACCGACGTGAACATCATGGCCTTGCTGGTACTGCCGAGTGATTTTAATCAGTTCATCACGAAATACCGTATAACAAGTAGCGCATCCAGCTTTTCGTAAATGAGCCAGCTCGTTTTGTGTCAGTTGACACGTGGGACAGCGTTTCACGACCGGTACATAACCTGACATGATTTCTACTGTACAATTACGACATAGTTTACGCGTTACAGGAATTCCATTCTCCACTACTTGAATTTCATTGACGGCAGGTCGCCGTTTGCATCGTTCACATAGCATAGATGTATGCCTCCGTCAGTCAATGGTAACTAAGTAATTTCATTAATGCGAGTAACTGTTGTCTTCGAATCAAGTGTCGATCTTCAGCGTTCAAGCCGAGCGCTTCATCTGACAACAAGTGGTACAGCAAACGAACTTCTCGTTCACTTAACATTCCTTCTTCAAACAAGCGAATCAATATATTCTCGACAAGTTGTTCAGAAAGACGAGGATGATCGTGTAAAATATCCATCAAACTAGCCAACACGTCTTGTTTTTCATGCAAAATCACACGACGAATGCGAATGTATCCTCCGCCTCCACGCTTACTTTCGACCAAATATCCCTTTTCGACCGTAAAACGCGTGTTGATGACGTAGTTGATTTGAGACGGAACACACTCGAAACGCTTAGCGATATCTTGCCGTTTAATTTCAATCGCTTCGGCCTGGCTCTCCTTCAGCACTTGTTTTAAATACTGTTCGATTACATCCGATATGTTTCTCATCTCCACCACCCTCTGACCATCTTTGACTTTTGACTATATTCTATCATTGATTCAAAAAAAGGCAAACGAAAAGCGATGTCGCAGTTGCGACATCGCTAGATATACAAAAAAAGAACGACCAAGCGGATGCTTGATCGTCTTTCGCGTTGGCCTGGCAACGTCCTATCCTCACAGGGGGAGACCCCCAACTACTTTCGGCGCTGAAGCGCTTAACTTCCGTGTTCGGCAT
>NZ_JACSLF010000016.1:0-45136 GCF_018617975.1 Exiguobacterium sp. s21
ATTCACTCCCAATATGATTTAGTCCAGTGTACACAAAAACCCTGAGCAGTAGACTTTTTTTTAGTGTCTACTACTCAGGGTACAGTTTAGTGGGCGCTTTCTTTGTTTGTAGTATAGCATTAGCCGATTTGTTCTGCATTGAGGACAGTCTTCATTGCGCCATAGCCACCGAGGATGTTTTGGATATCCTTGTAGCCGAGTGATTGAAGCACACTCGCGGCCATTCGTGAACGGACGCCAGATGCACAGTGAACGGCGATTGTTTGATCTGTCGGGAGACCTTCATGGTCGCGTGCCAGTTTACCGAGTAGGATGCGCTCGGCTTTCTCGTAGTGGCTCGCGTTCCATTCTGTCGCATTTCGGACATCGAGGACGAAAACGTCACCTTTTTCTGCCGACTCGATCGCTTGTTCCGCTGTCACATCTGTGTACGTTTCCGTCAACAGTTCTTGACCGAGTTCTTCGACTGGGACGACGAAGCGGAGACGGTCGAGACCGATTGATTGGAGGTCCGTCTGTACTTGATCGACATCTTCCGCGCTCGCGATGAGCGTGATGTCTTTGTCGAAGTTGACGAGCCAGCCGGCCCATGAGACGAACTTCGTGTTGTAAGGGATGTTGATTGTGCCTGGGACGTGACCTTTGGCGAACTCTTCCCCTTTACGCGTATCGACGACTTGTGTTTCCTCGACGAGCGTATCGAGGCGGTCCGAACCGACGACTTCTGGACGAGCGATTTCGTTCGTGACTTGGATGCCTTCTTTGTTCACTTTTTTCATCATCGCGAAGTAGTTCGGCGGTTCTGGTTGGTCCGTCGTCAACTCTTTGATGAACGCGTCTTTGTCTGTCATTTGAAGCGCCCAGTTCGTCGCTTTCTCGTAACCGACCGTCGATGTCGGGATGGCGCCGAGCGCTTTCCCGCAGGCACTTCCGGCACCGTGACCCGGCCAAACTTGAACGAAGTCAGGAAGATCTTTGAACTTCTTGAGCGAGTCGAACATTTGCTCGGCACCGATTGCTGTCGTTCCTTTTACACCGGCTGCTTCTTCGAGCAAGTCAGGACGACCGATATCGCCGACGAAGACGAAGTCGCCTGTGAAGATACCCATTGGTTGTGTTTGGTTTCGGTCGTAGAGCAAGAACGAGATATGTTCTGGCGTGTGCCCTGGTGTATGCATGACTTCGAGTGTGACGTTACCGACTTTGAACGTGTCGCCATCTTTGACGAGTTTTGAGTCGATGTCTTTCGCGAATGCATATTTCCATGACGCGTCGCCTTCGTCTGATAGATAAGCCGTTGAACCGGTACGTTTCGCAAGCTCGAGTGAACCTGAGACGAAGTCGGCGTGGATGTGAGTCTCAGCCGTCGCGACAATCTTCATGCCTTCTTTTTCAGCTTCCTGAAGATAAGGTGTGATGTTACGGGCCGGATCGATGACGACGGCCTCGCCGGTCATTTGGCAACCAACCATATAAGATGCTTGTGCTAATTTTTGATCATAGAAATAACGTAATAACATGTGAAATACCCCCTAAGAATAGTTGACTGTAAACGATTGTCGTTTTTGAAATATATATATAGAAGATTGTTAGACTGTTTCGCCCGTCCAGCTCATCATGCCGCCATCGACGTTGATGACATCGAAGCCGAGTGAATCAAGGTAAGCCGAAGCGTTCATGCTTCGTCCGCCTGCTGCACAGATGACGTGAATCGGTTTCGAACGATCGAGCTCATCGACTTTCGCACCGAATTCAGAGAGTGGCACGTTTTTCGCTTGCTTGATGTGGCCACCTGCAAATTCGTCTGTCTCCCGAACATCAATCAAGTTGAGTGTTTCATCAGATTGAAGCAATGTTTCTAGTTCAGTTGTCGAAATGGTTTTCATGAGTCATTGATCTCCTTTGTGATTGTAGAGTTTTTGAAGTGAGTTTCTTTCGTTGTTTTTAATATACCCCCTGAGGTATACTGAATGCAAGAAAAAGAATCGGAGGTCGAAAATTGAAGAAATTAATGCTGATTTTATCGATTTTGGTGCTAGTGACGATCGGAATCGTCCTTTTCACGTCCAAAGAGACTGGAATCACAAAAATCGACGTGGAAACACTACAAAACAGATTGGAAAACGAAGAAATAACCTTGTTAGACGTCCGAGAAGTAGACGAATACGAGGGGGGGCATATCGAAGGAGCGGTGAACGCACCACTTTCTTCATTAAATGAAACCGAATTGCCTTATCCGAAAGATGAACCGATCTATGTCATCTGCCGGAGCGGAAATCGAAGTGCCCAAGCGGCACAACTGTTGAAAGAACGTGGCTACACTGAAATTTATGATGTCTCGGGCGGCATGATTGCCTGGGAACAAAAATAAAAACTTACTTATTATATAGGGTAGGGAATTGGAGGAATTGATATGGAATTTGGATTTATCATCACCATCTTTTTGATCGGCTTTATCGGGTCGTTCATTTCAGGGATGGTCGGAATTGGCGGATCGATTATTAAATATCCGATGTTGTTGTATATTCCACCGCTCCTCGGCTTCGCGGCGTTCAGCGCCCACGAAGTATCGGGAATCAGCGCGATTCAAGTCTTCTTCGCGACGATCGGTGGAATTTATGCATACCGGAAAGGTGGTTATTTGAACAAACAGCTCATCTTGTATATGGGTGTCGCTGTCTTGATTGGGAGTTTCATCGGCGGCTACGGCTCGACGCTCTTGTCTGAGAACTTGATTAACGTCGTTTATGCCGTGCTCGCGACGATTGCGACAATCATGATGTTCTTACCGAAAAAGAACGTCGAGGATGTTCCGCTCGACCAAGTCACATTCAATAAAGTAATTGCAGCGAGCTCGGCGTTCATCGTCGGGGTGGCAGCAGGAATCGTCGGGGCAGCAGGAGCGTTCATCTTGATGCCGATCATGCTCGTCGTGCTCCGGATTCCGACGAAGATGGCGATCGCGAGTTCGCTCGCCATCACGTTCATCTCGTCAATCGGCTCGACAGCGGGGAAAATCATCACCGATCAAATCGTGTGGGAACCTGCCGTCATCATGATCATCGCGAGTTTGATTGCGGCACCGCTCGGTGCAAACGTCGGTAAGAACATGAAGACGAAGTCACTTCAAATGATTTTGGCGTTACTGATTTTAGCGAGTACAGTAAAAATTTGGATGGACATTATCGGTTAAGCGAATCAATGTTAAATGGCTACTGAGGCGACTTGGTAGCCTTTTTTTGTGTAAAGACTGCAATGGAATTGTTAAGTTTATGTATAGTTGTAAACGTCAATTAGTTGAATCGGGTTCACAAGAACGTTAAAATAGAGGCTATACGTCTAAAAAAGAAAATGAACCTTTCACTTGAATTCCATATAAGGAGTGTTTACATGAATCGCACGAATCAATCGAAAGGAAGAATGGACCGATTCCGCCAAGCGGCGCTCGACTCGTTCAAAACACATCGTCTGTTCTGGATGTTCACCATCTTGTTATGGACGAAGTCGCTGATCGCGTATCAGTTCTTCTTCAACATGCCGGCCGAGAATCTGGTCCAGGCATTCATTCTCATCATCAACCCGCTCAGCTTCACGTTGTTCTTGTTCGCCTTCAGCTTCTTCTTCGGGGGAAATAAGAGGAAGTGGGCGCTGTATAGTCTATATCTCGTCTCCTCGCTCATCTTGTTCGCGGATACGACCTATTACCGTGAGTTCACGGATTTCTTGACCGTACCAGTCCTATTCCAATCGTCGAACATGGAGACGCTCTCGTCGTCATTCCTCTCGCTTCTCGAATGGAAAGACTTGCTCTTGTTAGGGGATCTCGTCGTGCTCCCGTTCCTACTATGGAAAATGAAAGAGACGAGCCAAGCGTCACAGCGCCGCGTCTTGATCACATTTACGGCAGCCGCCGCCATGTTCGGGTTCAACCTCGTCCTTGCGGAAATGGAGCGTCCAGAGTTACTCACGCGCTCGTTCGACCGGGAACTGTTGGTCAAAAACTTAGGAACGTTCAATTTCCACGTCTACGATGCCATGCTTCAAACGAAGACATCGGCCCAAAAGGCGCTCGCAGACGGATCTGAATTGGATGAAGTCGAGAACTTCACACGTCAGAACTATGCGGCTCCAGACCCGGAGATGTTCGGGAAGTATAAAGGCAAAAACGTTGTCGTCGTCTCGTTCGAGTCGGCTCAAAACTTCACGCACAACATGAAAGCGTCGAACGGCGAGTACATCACGCCGAACTTGAACAAACTGATCGAAGAATCCCACTACTGGCCGAACTATTACCATACGACCGGCCAAGGGAAGACGTCAGATGCCGAGTTCGCACTCGATAACTCGCTTTACGGCCTCTCGCGTGGAGGAGTCTACTTCACGAACGCCGATAACGAATACAACGCGTTACCAGAAGTCATCAAAGAAGATAACTACTACTCGGCCGTATTCCACGCCAACAACAAGTCGTTCTGGAACCGCGACCAGATGTATCAAAACATCGGCGTCGACAAGTTCTTTGACGAAGCCAGCTACGACCTCGGGAACCCTGAGGATATGACGGAGTGGGGTCTGCTCGATGATGAGTTCTTCCGCCAATCGGTACCGATGCTCGAAGAGCTGCCAAAACCGTTCTATGCGAAGTTCATCACGCTGACGAACCATTTCCCGTACACGATGCCGAGTGAGAAGCACGAGCTCGTCCCGAAATTTGAGACGAACTCGACGACACTCAACAACTTCCCGCAGGCGCTCGCCTATCAGGATTACGCGCTCGGGTTGTTCATCGATGAGTTGAAGGCGAACGGCATGTGGGATGACACGATCTTCGTCGTCTACGGCGACCATTACGGCATCTCGACGAACCATAACGCCGCCATGGCGGATTTGCTCGGGAAAGACGAGTTGACGCCATACGACGTCGCCAAGCTCCAAGCGGTCCCGTTCGCGATTCATTTGCCGGGACAAGACAAAGGTGAAGTGCACGAGACGATTGGAAGTCATGTCGACATGAACCCGACGATTCAGCACTTGCTTGGAATCGATACGTCAGAACAGGTCGGATTCGGGAACGACTTGTTCTCGAAAGAGCATTATGACCGCGCCATCTTCCGTGATGGGACGGTCGTGACGCAAGACCATCTGTTCACGCAGTCGATGTGCTATGACGCCAAGACTGGCGAAGTCGCAGAAGACGGTGAGGCGTGTACACCACTTGAATCAGAAGCGAACAAAATCCTCGAGATGAACGACCAGCTCATCTATTCAGATTTACTCCGCTTCAAACAAGCTCAATAATGAAGAGAGAAAAGATTGGAAACAGTCTTTTCTCTTTTTTTGTGGTCGTCGCGCCTTAGGAAGACTAAGATGAAAGAAGTGCACATCAGAAAAGGAGAACGAGATGACATTAGATTATACGGGAGAACGGGTCATCCCAGATCGCATGGACCCGCTGAACGGCTTGTTGCTTGAACATATCGCCCGTTACCATTTCGCCCTCTTATACATGAACGGACGCGTCCTCGATTTTGCGAGCGGGAGCGGATACGGCAGTCAATTGATCGCCAAGAACTTGAAAGGGACCGTGACCGAGGTCGTCGCGCTCGACTTGTCAGAAGAGGCGACGCGCTATGCGAAAGGCCGCTATCACCATCCGAACGTGGCCTATGTAGTAGGCGACGTGTTAGACCGGACGTTGCCGGAGAAACTCGGGACGTTCGACTGCATCGTCAGCTTCGAAACGATCGAACACGTGACCGACTATGAGGCGTTCATGGCGAACGTGTGGCAACTCTTGAAGCCAGGGGGCATCTTGGTGTTATCGACGCCATTCGGGCAAGGGGTCGGGCAACCGACGAATGAACTGTTCCATGTCCACCAGTTCACCGAGGCCGAGTTTGAGGAATTATTTACGTCATTCACGTCGACCGAATTTTATTATCAACGAGGTGTGCTCGTCGAACCGAAACGGGGGGCACGCCATTATCCGATCGGGATCACCGTCGCGGTTAAATAAAAAATCCCGATGAACGAGGTCATCGGGTAATGAAATAGTATAACAGGCCGAGCGCCACGAAGGAGATTGGGAACAGGACGATATACGTCCACGACACCATCGACCAACTTTTCTTTTGACTGTAGTCTGATTTGTCTTTCCCGAGTCCGACCATGATGGTGAAGACGAGGGCAATCAAGCAAACGAGTAGCGATAATCCGATTGTGAGATACATATTGTCACATCCTTCTTTGTTTCTTCATATATCAAGCATAGCTGAAAACGTAACGAAAAAGCCTCTGAAATGTTGGGATTCTGTGTCCGACAATCAGAGGCTTTTATCACACCTGGGCATTTTTTATATATGTGTCGGCATCATCGATTGGAATGCCAAGCGCCTCGTGGATGACGATCAAGGCGCTGTCGTTGCGCTTGTCCGTCTCGGCGGCGACACAGTCGCGCGGGACGTGGAGCTCATACTCACGCATATAGCCGTCATTCGCCGAGAACAGGATACAGATATCTGAGGCGACACCGGTCAGGACGAGCGATGTGACGTCAAGTTGACGCAACAAGATGTCGAGCTGTGTCCCGTAAAACGTCGAGTGTCTCGGCTTGATGATGAAGTATTCTTTTTCTTCCGGCGCGATCCGTTTGGCGATGTCCCTGCCTTTCGAAGACTCGACGTGCCGGATGATATCCTCGGTGCTATCTTTCCACTGCCCGAAGTTATCGTTGCAGTAGATGACCGGCCAGTCGTTCTCTTTAAAGTGACGTTTCAGTTTCAAAATCGGGTCGACGATCGGCTCCGTATGTCGAAACAGGTCGTCCCCACCGACGAAGTCGAAGTCGTTAAACAGATCGATGATGAGTAACGCCGTCTTTGGCATCGTGGTCCCTCCATTCAAAGAAGTCTCTGTATAGGAAGTACCACACTCGTTCAGACGTTAATCGTCATTCAGCAAACGTTTTGCTGCGGAACATGAACGCCGTGATGATATAGAAGGCGACGATGTGAATCAAGACGTAGAACGCCGAGAACCAAATCGTCACGTCCATCGTCTCCATGAAACCTGGGCTTTGGTAGTAGATCGACAAGTCCGTGTGTAGGAAGACAATCCATTTGGCGATGGCCGGTTTCCACGCGATGAGAAGACCACCGATCATCGTCGAGACGAAGTTTGCGAGCACGGTGAAGCCGATCACGACCCCGACCGATTTGAAGACGACCGAGAACATGAGCGTCAAGAAGATGACGAACACGCCGCTCGAGACGCTAAGCAGGACATTGCGGAACTGCTCGAGCGTCAACTCCCCGTCGAGCGTCAACGCAAAACCGTACGTGACGGCAAGAATGAACACGAACTGGGCGAGCATGATGAGAAGGGCGGCCACAAGTTTCGACAGTAAAATTCGATCGCGCGAGTAAGGGCTCATGAGCAAATGCTTCAACGTATCAAATTTCAACTCGTTCCCAATCATCTCAGCGGTGAACACGATCGTGAAGATGCCGAGGAACGTCATCGCCGCCATCGTCGCATAGTTGACGAACGTTTCCGCGTCACCTGGGTTGTTGCCGCTCCGGACGATGAAGTACGTTAAGACGATGATCCCAGTGTACATACCGAGTGCGACGAGCGGTTTGATCGTACGTCGCCATTTCATGAACTCATTGGCTAGTAATGAACGCATTGTTCGTGCCTCCTTCTTTTTTCGTCAATTTCAAGAACTGTTCTTCAAGTGTCTCGTGTTTCATCCCGATCTGATAGACGGCGATGTCACGTTCGACGAGATGTTTCAACAAATGCGGGATATCGGTTTCCGGACGCGGGACGATGAACGTCTCAGCTGACTGTTGAATGATTTTCACATCATCAAAAGCGAGTGCCACGACATCGAGCGCTTCGTTCATCTGCTCGCGGCCGACTTTACAGAGGATGACACTTTCCGTCTTAGCCTCACCGTCTCCGCCTTGGACCGACTTGATTTGTCCTTGATCGATGATGGCGAACCGGTCGGTGATCAGTTCCATCTCGCTCAATAAGTGACTTGAGATGAGGATGGCGATGCCGCGGTGGTCGGCTAAATGCCGTAAGTAGTTGCGCAAATCAGCGATGCCTGCTGGGTCGAGACCGTTTGTCGGCTCGTCGAGGATCAATACTTTCGGGTTATGGAGCAGGGCACGGGCGATGCCGAGTCGCTGTTTCATTCCGAGTGAGTATTGTTTCACTTTCATATCGAGCTTTGTCTCAAGTCCGACGAGGGCACCGAGGGCGTTCAAGTCGACTTTCTTTAGACCAGGAATCAAATTCATCGCGTGAATCAGGTTCTCGCGGCCCGTCAAATACGGATAGAAAGCCGGGTTTTCGACGATGGCCCCGATGCGACTGAGCGCTTGTTGGCGTTCTGTCGAGACGTCGAATCCGTCGACGGTCACTTTGCCGTGTGTTGCTGGCATGAGGCCGGTGATAATACGAATCGTCGTCGTCTTCCCGGCGCCGTTCGGTCCGAGGAAGCCAAAGATTTCTCCGGGCGTGACGTCAAAACTGACATTCGTCAGGACGTTCGTCTGGCCCATTTTCTTGTGTACATTTTGTACGGATAACATAGGGTCACCTTGCTTTCGTTTAGAGTATTTTTCAACTGGACACCCCTATATACGGACTGGATTGAAACAAGGTTTCACCTTTTTTTGAAACTGTTGAAACAAAGCGGTGATTTCACAATTAATTGATAAGGAAAACTTATTGAAATAGTATGGACGAATTGTGAATTTGAAAGGGTCTTTCCACAGGGAAAGGTGTAGTATGAAGAGGAGAGAAAGAGGCAAGATTTGGCTCTTTTTGCAGGACGAATCAGATGGATGAACTGCTTCGTGCTTAATGTTAAAATGAAAGCGTTCACACATCGGACGCACAGGAACGGATAGGGGGATTTATTCAATGGGAGAGTCGTCGAACGGTCGCGAAGAAGTGCAAGCATTTTATGGTCCAAACTTAGGCTATATCGTTGAATTGTACGAGCAGTATGTGGAAGACCCAGAATCGGTCGACGCGGAGACGCGTCAATACTTTGACGAACACGGGGCACCGGAAGCGAGCGCACCTGTCGCGCCGGCTGCATCGTTTGATTTAGAGAAAGTCGTGGCAGCGACACGGTTGGTCAATGATATCCGGGCACTCGGCCATAAAGCGGCCGATATCTATCCGCTCAAAGACCACCCGCGCGAACACGGCTTGTTTGCATTTGACCGTTACGGATTGAGTGAGGCCGACCTCGAGCAAGTACCAGCTCACTTGTTGTCGGAAGACGTGCCAAAACCGGGCGCGAACGCGCTCGAACTCGCTCGTCATTTGCTTGACGTCTATACGGGCACGGTTGCCATCGAGCTCCGCCACTTGGACGATATGGAAGAGAAGCGTTGGATTCGCCGCCGCATCGAGCAAGGCGCATTGAAAGCGAAGTACTCGAAGAACGAGAAAATCGAGCTGTTCCAGCGTCTAGCCGAGACAGAGTTGTTCGAGTCGTTCCTTCATAAAACATACGTCGGACAGAAACGCTTCTCGATCGAAGGGCTCGACGCGATGGTGCCGCTCCTTGACGCCATGGTCGGCGGCCTCATCTCGAGCGGGTCAGAACATATCAATATCGGGATGGCCCACCGCGGACGCTTGAACGTACTCGCCCACGTGCTCGGCAAACCGTATGAGATGATTTTTGCCGAGTTCCAGCACGCCCCGAACAAAGAGTTGATCCCATCGGAAGGGTCGATCGGCATCAACTTCGGTTGGTCCGGCGACGTGAAATATCACCTCGGTCTCGACCGCAAAGTGTTAGAAGAGAAGAAAGAGGTCCGCTTGAACCTCGCCAACAACCCGAGTCACCTCGAGTTCGTCGGTTCGGTCGTCGAAGGCTACACGCGCGCCGCGCAGGACGACCGCTCAGAAAAAGGGATGGCAGTCCAACATGACGACAAAGCGGCATCAATCTTGATTCATGGGGACGCCGCATTCCCGGGACAAGGCATTGTCGCCGAGACGCTCAACATGACGAACTTGAAAGGCTATCGGACAGCCGGGACGGTCCACGTCATCGCCAACAACACGATCGGCTTCACGACCGACCCGAGCGACTCGCGCTCGACACGTTATGCGAGCGATATCGCCAAAGGCTATGAGATTCCAGTCTTCCACGTTAATGCCGACGACCCGGAAGCGTGTGTCGCCGTCGCCAAACTGTGCAGCGAGTATCGTGCCAAGTTCCATAAAGACATCCTCGTCGACTTGATCGGTTACCGCCGCTACGGTCATAATGAGATGGATGAGCCGATGAACACGAACCCGGTGCTCTATAAAGCCATCAAAGAACACCAATCGGTCCGTCACGTCTACGCAGATGTGCTCGAAGCGGAAGGTGTCATGTCGAAAGAAGACAAGGCGACGATCGAACAGTCGATTGAGGATCGTCTCAAGTCGGCCCGTGACCTCGTCCCGGCCGAAGAAGAAGATGCCGACATCGTCTTGCCGGAAGCGGTCCATAAAGGATTCCCGTTCGTCGAGACGGGCGTGGAACGTGACGTGCTCCAACAATTGAACGATGAATTGCTCGTCTGGCCGGAAGGCTTCGGCGTGTTCCATAAACTTCAAAAAGTGCTTGACCGTCGCCGTGACGCGTTCGCGGACAATGGGAAAGTCGACTGGGGCCATGCCGAGACGCTCGCCTATGCCTCAATCATCTCGGACGGCACGCCGATCCGCTTGAGCGGGCAAGATTCGGAGCGCGGAACATTCGCGCAGCGTAACATCATGTTGAACGATGTCGAGACAGGCCAGAAGTTCTCGCCGCTCCATCACTTGTCGACGGCGAACGCCTCGTTCTCGGTCCACAACAGCCCGCTCTCAGAAGGCTCGGTACTTGGTTTCGAATACGGATATAACGTGTTCGCCCAAGATACGCTCGTCCTATGGGAAGCACAGTACGGTGACTTCGCCAACTCGGCGCAAGTCATGTTCGACCAGTTCATCTCGGCCGGTCGCGCCAAGTGGGGCCAAAAATCAGGTCTCGTCATGCTGTTGCCGCACGGCTATGAAGGCCAAGGTCCTGAGCATTCGAGCGCCCGCATGGAGCGTTACTTGACGCTCGCTGGAGAGAAAAACTGGACGGTCGCGAATTTGTCGACGGCCGCGCAGTACTTCCACATCTTGCGTCGTCAGGCGAAGATGCTCGGTACAGAACAAGTCCGTCCGATGATCATCATGACACCGAAGAGCCTGCTCCGTCATCCGCTCGCAGCCTCATCGGTCGATGAACTGTCCGACAATAACTTCCGCCCGATCATCGAACAAGTTGGTCTCGGTGAGAATCCGGATCAAGTCGAACGTCTCGTCTTCTGTTCAGGGAAGATGGCAATCGATTTGCAAGAAGCGACGATGAAGTCAGAGGAGTCACTCGACTTCCTGCACATCATCCGTGTCGAAGAAATTTATCCGTTCCCGGTCCGTGAGATCCGTGAATTGATCAGCCGCTATCCGAACGCGAAAGAGATTGTCTGGGTCCAAGAAGAGCCGAAAAACATGGGGGCATGGACGTACATCGAGCCTCGTCTCGAAGCGGTCACATCGAACCGATTGAACGTTCGCTACGTCGGCCGCCGCCGTCGTTCGAGCCCGGCCGAAGGAAATCCGACGGCCCATAAACAAGAACAAGCACGCATCATCCGTGAAGCCATCTCACGTGACGCCGTCTCGGCTGCTGCCGGCACGAGCACATATCAAAAAGATCGTAAATAAGTTAAGGGGGAACTCATTGTGATCGAAATCAAAGTACCGGAATTAGCAGAGTCCATTACGGAAGGAACGGTCGCGTCTTGGCTCAAACAGCCAGGCGACCACGTTGAAAAAGGGGACGCCATCGTCGAACTCGAGACGGACAAAGTCAACATCGAAGTGCCGGCCGATGAGTCGGGCACGCTCGACGAGCAATTGGCGGCCGAAGGGAACACGGTCCAAGTCGGACAAGTGATCGCCCGCCTCAGCTCAGGATCGGGCGGCGGTACGGCTGTCGCGACGAAGACAAAAACGGAAGCGGCGACAGAGACAGCTCCGGCACCGGCCGAGACAAAAACAGAGGAAGTCGGCGAAGCGAAGAAAGTCGAACGCCGTGAAGAGCACGTGGCGAGCCCAGGCAAAGGACCAATCGCGACACCGGCGGCCCGTAAATTGGCCCGTGAGAAAGGCATCGACTTGTCGGCCATCCAAACGAACGACCCGATCGGCCGCATCAACGTCCATGATGTGACGAACCACGAGTCGAAACCGGCACCGGCACAAGCACCACAAGCGCCAAAAGCACCGGCAGCGGCACCGCAACCGGCAGCGAGCGGCAAAGATGAAGAGCGCATCAAAATGACGCGTCGTCGTCAAACGATTGCCAACCGCCTCGTCGAAGTGCAACAGACGGCAGCGATGTTGACGACGTTCAATGAAATCGATATGTCGGCCGTCATGGCGCTCCGCAAACGTCGCCAAGAGAAGTTCGTCAAAGATAACGACGTCAAACTCGGCTTCATGTCGTTCTTCACGAAAGCGGCCGTCGCGGCGCTCAAACGGATGCCATACTTGAACGCAGAGATTCAAGGCAACGAGATCGTCTTGAAGAAATACTATGACATCGGCATCGCCGTGTCGGCTCCGGACGGCCTCGTCGTCCCGGTCGTCCGCGAAGCGGATCGCAAAAACTTCGGTGAGATCGAGAAAGACATCTTGCACCTCGCCGATAAAGCCCGCAACAACAAGCTCGGGTTGAGCGACCTCACAGGTGGCACGTTCACGATCACGAACGGTGGCGTCTTCGGCTCACTCTTGTCGACACCGATCTTGAACGGACCACAAGTCGCCATCCTCGGGATGCACTCGATTCAACTCCGTCCGATTGCTATCGACGCAGAGACGATGGAGAACCGTCCGATGATGTACGTGGCCCTCTCGTATGACCACCGTATCGTCGACGGTCGTGAGGCTGTGACGTTCCTCAAGCACATCAAAGACATGATTGAAGACCCAGAACAATTGTTGTTCGAAGCATAAGCAAAAAATCCATGTCGCGTCGGCGACATGGATTTTTTTATGTGAGCGATTCATCGAGCGTGATTTGATTTTTTCCGTTCGCTTTGGAGCGGTAGAGCGCCTGGTCCGCCCGTTTGATGGCGGCGTGCGGCACCGTTTCTGTCTGCCAGAGCGAGGCGCCGATACTGGCCCCGACGGTTGCCGTCCCGCTTTCAATAGCGATCGGTTTGGACAGGGACGCGATAATGTCTTCGCCGATGCGTGTGATGGAGTGTCCGTTCTGTCCGTTCCGTTCGAACAAGAGGAAGAACTCGTCACCGCTCAAACGGACCGGATAGGACCCATCGAGCGTCACTCGTTTCAATCGCTCGGCAATCTTAATCAAGACGTCATCCCCGACGGCGTGCCCGTATGTATCGTTGATTGCTTTGAAACCGTCGAGATCGATATAGAAACAGACGTATTCGTTCTTTGTCGCCTGGGCTTCGTTCAAATAGTGACGAAGCGCCGTCCGATTGGCGAGCCCGGTCAAGACGTCGCGATGGGCGAGCGACTCGTAATGGACCCGCTCCGTCTCGGATTCGGTGAGTGACGTGACGAGCGATTCTAAGGCGAAAGCGAGCGACTCGATCTCATGAATCCCTGATTGGTGTGGAAACGTCTTCGCTTTGCCTTGTTTCATGAGGGCTGCCGTCTCGGTGATCCGTTTTAGCGGCCGGGTCACGACTGAGGCGAGGAGCCAACCGAGGATGGCCGTCACGAACGAGGCGACGAGGCCGATCGATAAGATGTTCCGCTCGAGTGAGGCAACCGGGGCGAAAGCGACTTCGGCCGGTTGGCGGACGACGACACTCCAGTCGAGGCCGGCGTAATCTTCATACCCTTCCCCGGTGGCGACGCCCGTCAAATAGGATTTCCCGTCCGCCCACGTGTCGACGTGCCATCCGTCGTCTAGTTTCGTCGGGAGCGGTTTCCCGACGAGATGGTCCGGGCCGAGCAACACGGTGTTGTCGCGTCCGCTGACGACGAAGAGGTCGGTATACTCGGACTGATGGTGGAGCGTCCGGTTGAAGTGGCGGAGCACTTCCTTCCCCCATTCCCAACTGAGGTGAGTCGCGAGCACGCCTTGGAAGGCCCCGTCACGGAACAGCGGGACACTGATGTCGACGAACTGAAGGACTTCACCGGTCGGGTTCGGCAACAGCTCCGCGAGCAACACGGCCTCGTGGACATCCCCGATGAACGGCTCATCCTGGGCTTCTAGAAAGACAGGGCGTTCGCTGATTGAAGCGCCTTCTAATATTCCATTCGTCGAAGCGACGACGTTCCCCGCCGCATCGGTCACGCCCATCCATGAGAAAGCGGGGATGTTCGTTTGGACTTGGTCGAGCAGGGCCCGGCTCGAGGCGGGTTCGTTCAAGGCGTCGAGTCCTTGGAGCAATTGGATTTCTTGATAGCGCGACCACATGTAAAAGTCGAGCTTATCGACGAGCTGGTGCGACGTCATCGACAACCGTTCCCCGATCTCTGCTTCGAGCGAGGCGGCGGAGCGTTGGCTGGTCATGTACGTTAGCGTGATGGTGAGCAAAAAGACGAGTGTGGCGATGCTGAGCGCCAAGATCAGGCCGAGGCGCATCGAAAATGATTTCATGAACAAATTCCTCCTACAGTGACAATCTCCACTCTGTTCATCGTCATCTTTTCCGTGACATGAAGCGAAGTTATAAAAAAACAAGGTCGATTTCGTGGAAACAGATAGCGCTTTCGTTATAATGAAAGACGAATCGATACAAATAGAGGTGAGACAAATGAAACAGAATAAACTATTGGTCATCGCGACGCTGCTCGCGGTCGCCCTCGTGGCCGTCGTGGTCGTTCTCTTGAACCGGCCGGCCGAACAAGCGGAGACGGCGGCACCAGTAAAGGCAGAGCATGTGTCGACCGAAGGACAGCCGACGCTCGGAGATGCGGACGCACCCGTCTCGGTCGTCGAGTTCGGGGATTATAAATGCCCGTCTTGTAAACAGTGGGGTGAGACGGTCTATCCGAAGTTGAAGCAAGACTATATCGACACAGGGAAAATCAGTTTCAGCTACATCAACGTCCTGTTCCACGGACAAGAGTCGATTTTGGCATCGCTCGCGTCAGAGTCGGTGTATAAACAAGACCCGGACGCGTTCTGGGATTTCCATAAGGCGCTCTACGACGCGCAACCGGCGAGTCAGCAGCACGACGAGGCATGGGTCACGGTCGAGCGGTTGACAGAGATTGCGAGCGAGACGACATCGGTCGACGTGGCGAAGCTCGAGGACGACTTGAGTGAGAACTCGACGGTGCTCGATCAAGTGAGCCTCGATGACGGGCTCGTCAAAGAGCACGGTGTCCAGTTCACCCCTTCAATCATGATCAACGGCGCCATGCTCGAAGATCCGTTTGACTATGAGACGATTGAACGATTGATTGAGCAAGGCACACCATGAAGCAGTCGTTCTTGACCCGTTATGGTCTCTATCTCGCTTGGCTCGTCGCTCTCACAGCGACGCTCGGCAGTCTTTACTTCAGTGAGATTCGCGAGTTCGTGCCATGTGAGCTTTGCTGGATTCAACGCATCTTCATGTATCCGCTCGTCATCCTGCTCGGCGTTGCCGTGTTCACGGACGACAGGGCGGTGAAGAAGTATGTATTGCCGCTGTCGATGATCGGCGGTCTCGTTTCTTTGTACCACTACTTGGTCCAAAAAGTGCCCGGGTTCGCCGACATCAAACCGTGTGTCGCAGGCGTACCTTGTAACGTGCAGTACATCAATTGGTTCGGGTTCGTGACGATCCCGTTCCTTGCCTTGACGGCATTTACTTTAATCACGCTCCTCGTCTGGCGCGTGAGACGCAATTGACAATGAAGGAGATGGAACGTGTGAAGAAATGGATGCTCATCGGATTGATCAGCTTGATGGCGGTGCTCGCCGCGTGCGGCCAGGAGATTGAAGACCCGCTCAATTGGGAGATCGAGTCGTTCGACTATATGAATCAAAATGAAGAGATGGTTAGTCTGGACGATTTGAAGGGCAAAGTTTGGATGGCCGACTTCGTCTTCACGAGCTGTGAGACGGTCTGTCCACCGATGACGTACAACATGACAAAGCTCAATGAGGCGCTCGTTGAGGAAGGTGTCGAGGACGTCCAGTTCGTGTCGTTCAGCGTCGATCCAACCGTCGACACGCCAGATAAAATCAAAGAATTCATGGCAAACTACGACTTGGCACAGGCTGACTGGCAGTTCTTGACGGGCTACTCGCAGGAGGAGATTGAGGCGTTCGCTCAACAGAACTTCAAGGCGCTCGTTCGTAAACCGGCAGAGGGCACGCAAGTCGATCACGGGACATCCTTCTACCTCGTCGACCAAGATGGGAAGATCATCAAAGTGTATCCCGGTTTCCAAGACGTACCGCTCGAGGATATCGTGAACGATATCAAGATTTTACAAGAATCATGAGACGGCCATGTGCCGTCTTTTTCTGTATTCAAAAACAGGGAAATCGGCGCTAGTACCGTATAATGAAAACGTAGAGGAGTGGATGAACATGAAGAAGACATTATTATTTACATTGATGGGCATGGCAGCCGTGACGGGGACCGTGCTTACCCAATATAAACCGCTCGGGAAAAAGCCGAAAACGCTACGGTCGCCGAACCTCGTGAACGGCAAGTTCCGCAATCAGCTCGATACACCGATGCGGTTTTCAACGGACGACATGATCTCGATGTCGAAGGAATATTTGAACCCGGACTCGCTCCGGAAACCGAGTGAGCGGTTGCCGGTCGTCCCAATCGACTTCAGCGAGAAACTCGGCTCGAGCTTCACCCGCATCTATTGGCTCGGCCATTCGGCGATGCTCGTCCAAATGGATGGCAAGACGATGCTCGTCGACCCGATGTTCGGCCGGAGCCCGTCGCCGCTCCCGTTCGCAAAGAACGTGCGGTTCAGCGAGGACTTGCCGTTCGAGCTCAACGACTTACCAGATATCGATGTCGTCCTGCTCACGCATGACCATTACGATCATTTGGACTATGCGACGATTCAAACAATCAAAGACAAGGTCGCGGTCTTCATCGTCCCACTCGGTGTCGGCAGCCACTTGAAACGGTGGGGTGTCGGGACGGAACGCATCGTCGAACGTGATTGGGGCGAGACGTACAACTTCGGGCCATGGACGTTCGTCTGCACGCCGGCTCGGCACTTCTCGGGCCGCTCGCTCACTGACCGCAACGCGACGCTCTGGGCGTCATGGGTCGTCCTCGGTGAGACGGATCGCCTGTTCTTCAGTGGGGACGGTGGATACGGGCCGCACTTTAAAGAAATTGGTGATGCGTACGGACCGTTCGACTTCGCAGCGCTCGAGTGCGGCCAATACGACGAGCGTTGGCCGGACGTGCATATGCAACCGACTGAGACGGCACAGGCGTTCCGGGACGTGCGGGCCGACAAGATGCTCCCGATCCATTGGGGCGCGTTCACGTTATCGTTCCATGCCTGGTTCGACCCAGCCGAACAGATGGTGGGGCTCTTACCACGAGAGGACGTGCTCACGCCGCGAATCGGTGAGCGGATCACGCTCGACGGACGGAACGACACGACCAACTGGTGGCGTGACATCGAAGACATGAACAAGCGCTGACCGAATTCGGTCAGCGCTTTTGTCACGAAGAGAGGCGTTCGGCCTCGTCCGTTTCGATATGAAGTTTGTGTTTGCGCGTGTAGATGAGGAACGCACCCGTCATGAGGATCGAGCTGATCCCGAACAAGACGACCATGAGCTGTAAGCCGATCAAGTCGAGGAAGAAGCCGGTGACGAGTAACACGACTTGGAAGACGATCCGGTCGAGCATGTTCCGGAACGAGAAGAAACGTCCGTGATAGTCTTTCGGCATCCGTGTCTGGAAAATCGTCACCGCCGTCGGGAAGAAACAGCCGACCGAGAAGCCGAACAAGACGAACGCCGCGATCGAGACGGCCGGGATGTCGGCGAAGTAAAGCATGAGCTGGGCGACCCCGATCAAAAACGAGAACGTGAACAAGATGGAGAACACGGAGAACTTCTCACCGATCCGTTTGATGAGGAACGCACCGACCATGAAGGCAATCCCTTCGGCCGTGTAAATCCATCCTTTGATCGCCGTCGAGTCCTGTAGCTCGCTAATGTTGATGACGAGTAAGTTGAACCCGCCGATGAAGAGGAGCGGGATGAGCGTCATGACGAGCGTCATAAAGATGACCGGAATCGATTTGATGATCGGAAAGACGTCCTTAAACCCGCCGGACGACTTGGCGTCCACTTTCTTCGCAGACGGGACGGTCGTCTCGTCGATCTTCAAGAACCACGTCGCGACGGCGAGGAGCAGATAAGCGACAAGCGAGAGCGCGTAGACGTCCCGAAGTGAGATGAGCGTGAGCAAGATGCCGGCAATGGCTGTCCCGATGACACGCGACAGCGTCGATACGTTCATGTGCACCCCGTTCAAGGCGAGCAACTCTCGTTCCTTGACGATGAGCGGGATGGCCGCCTGGAGCGCCGGAAAGTAGAACGCGGCCGACCCTTGCAGGAAGACGAGGAAGACGACCATCCACAGCACGCTTCCCGTCTCGATGGCGACGAACATGAACAGGACGCTCAGTGCCCGGACAATACTCGAGATGAGCATGATTTTCTTTTTCGAGCCTTGATCGGTGAGACGGCCGGCGAGCGGCCCGATGGCGACCCCGGCGAGCAATCCGCCAGCGAGGATGAGGGCCTTGACGAAGTCAGACGGCACTTTCTCCTGCATGAACTCCAAGTTGCCGATGATGCCGAGCCAAAGCCCGAGACCGGCCACGAACTCCCCGGTCAAGATGATCCAGACGTTGCGATTTTTCCACATATGGTTAAGTCCTCGATTCTTATTAGGTAATAATAATTATCCTTCAGAACGATTTAGAAAGCTACAAAAAAGAAGCCGGGATTCGGCTATACAAATATGTATTTTCGTAATACAATGTATTACAAAGGAGGTCGATCATATGAGTACAATATCTGTTCGACTCGACGAAGAGGATGCACGTCTCATTAGAGAGTATGCGAAAACGAAGAATCTTACCCTTTCCACTCTCGTCCGCGATGCTGTTTTAGAACGAATTGAGGATGAACTCGATTTAAAATTGTATCATGAAGCCATGAATGCTCATCAAGAGCATTCTGAGGCAATTTCATTCGACGACATGATGAAGGATTTAAACTTGAAATGAAAGTTTATCAAGTCGCATTCGAACGAAATGCTCAAAAAACATTGAAAAAGATGGATCCCCAACAGGCACGGATCATCATGGCCTGGATCAAGAAAAACTTGGTCGGAACAGATGATCCGCGCCGTCATGGGAAAGGGCTAGTTGCCAATCACTCTGGCGAATGGCGGTATCGCATTGGTGATTATCGTCTAATTGCAGATATTCAAGACGAGACAATCACAATTCTCATTTTAGAAATCGGTCATCGCAGAGATATCTACAAGTAAAACATTGCGTATACATAAGGTTTTTTAAGAAAACCCTAAAAAGCATTCGTCCAAATATAGGCGAATGCTTTGCTTTTGTTCGTGTAACATCAGATATCGCAGTTGTCGTCCGTGCACGTCGCGCCACCCGAGAGCACTTGAAGCGTCGGTGCCGATTCGGCCCACGTCTTCTCAAGCACTTGTGTGAACGCCTCGGTCGGTTGCGCGCCAGAGACGCCATATTTTCCGTCAAAGACGAAGAACGGGACGCCGGTGATGCCGAGGTCGCTTGCACGCTTCTCTTCAGCGCGAACGTCTTCTGTGTATACGTCTGAAGCGAGCACGTCTTTCACGGCGTCAGCATCGAGTCCGACACTTGTCGCAATCTCGACGAGGACGTCGTGGTCGCCGATATGTTTCGCGTCGACGAAGTACGCCTTGAGGAGCGCTTCTGACAGTTCTTTCTCTTTGCCGACCGTCTTCGCATAGTGCGTCAATCGGTGCGAGTCGAGTGTGCCCGTGACGACCATGTTGTCGAAATCGTACTCAAGTCCGACGGTGCGGGCCTGGGCAGCGACTTGTGCCGTCGTGCCTTTCGCCTGCTCGAGCGGCATGCTGTATTTCTTCGCAAGTGCTTCGTAAATCGAACGCGAGTCCGTCGTCGGGGCGTTCGGGTCGAGCTCGAAACTCTTGAACTCCACTTCGACGTTGTCCGCGTGCGGGAACTGTTCGAGCGCTTCTTCTAGACGGCGCTTGCCGATATAACAGAACGGGCAGACATAGTCTGACCAAACTTCAATTTTCATATTCAATCCCTCCTACAGTCAGTGTAGGATGTCTTGAATTTGAAGTAAATGAATGTGCTCATGAAAAAAAGTCCTCACGAGGAGGACTTAGAAGACGTACCAGAACACGCAGACGAAGTGGGCGAAACTGCCGAACAAGATAAACAAATGGAACACCTCGTGGAAGCCCCAACCGCGCCAGTTGACGAACTTCGGCTTGAAGCCGTAAATGAGTCCGCCAATCGTGTACATGACGCCGCCGAGGATGAGCCAGAAGATGCCGGCGTTGCCGATGACGTCATGAAGCGGCCCGATGAAGAACACCGATAACCAGCCCATGCCGATATAGAGTGCCGTCGACAAGAAGCGCGGCGCGTGGAACCAGACGAGCTTGAAGATGATGCCGAACAAGGCGAGCGCGTGGACGGTGCCGAACAACACCCAACGCGTCGGCCCTTCGAGCGCAAGCAACGTGAGCGGGGCGTATGTCCCGGCGATCAAGGCGTAAATCATCGCATGATCGATTCTCCGGAAAAAGGCGATGACTTTCGGCGAGGCGATGATGCTGTGGTACAGGCCGGACGACAAATAGAGGAAGACGAGGCTAATCCCAAACAAGATCGCAGCCATGATGGCGAGCGGCGACCCGAGCAGAGACGCTTTCACCGTCATCGCAATCAACGCGACGAACGCGAGCACGGCCCCGGCCAAATGGGTCAGTGCATTAATCGGTTCCCGAAAAATCGAATTCATGTAAAAACACTCCTTATCACGTCATGTAGTATCCATAACTACATGATAAGCTGTATACGGAAGAACAACAAGGTTTTTGTTTCGACAAATTGAGTTTGTCCGTATACTGAAAGGGAGGTGATCCAATGAAACCGCACGAGATTGTAGAGACGGAAGGGACGTTGCCGAAACAGGTGCTCCCGACGATCGACTTATATATGGACCAAGTCATCCAGCTGTTCGAGCAACATTACGGCAAGATGAAACGAAGCGACGATGAGACGATTTTGACGAAGACGATGATCAACAACTACGCCAAGGGCAAGTTGTTCCATCCTGTCAAAAACAAGAAATACACGAACGAGCACTTGATGTTGCTCAGCCTGATTTACGAGATGAAAGGATTGCTCTCGATCAATGACATCAAAGAGACGCTCCGGCCGTTGAACGAGTCGGACGAGGGCTTCTCGCTCGAGGACTTCTATGACGCGTACCAGGTTCAGAAAGAGCAGAACATGCAGGCGTTCGAGGCGCAAGCCGAGACGCTCCTCGCCAACGTACGCACGAACGAGACGAACGGCATCCAACAGTCGCTCGCCATCGCCTCGGCCGTGCACATGAGCCATTTGTTTCAACGGCTCGCCGAACAGTTGATTGATGAAAGTAAATGAAAATGGCCCCGATTCAGAGACGAATCGCGGGCCATTTTCATTAGTTGTTGATATATTTTTCGAACACGTCACCGAAGTCTTTGCGGTTCCACTCGTGATAGTGGCCTTTGAGCCAGTCGAAACTCTGTTCGTTCAATTCCTTGAACGTCGCGGCAACGTTCATGTCGCCTTGGCGGAGCCCGCTCAAAATCGACACCGAATGCGTGAGTGACGCGTTGGCATACTCCATCATCTTCCGGCCTTCACGTTGCTTCTCAGCGATGGCGAGGAGCGATTTGTACAAGTCTTTCACATGCTCGATTTGTTTCTTGTTCACGTCGATCGAGTACGGCTTGTCGCCGATGGTGAACTTGATCTCGACGTCCATGTCGACCGTACCGGCCGTCTCGAACATGACGTTATTCAATGGGAAATGGGCGTAAGGATAACGGTACAAGACGCGTTTCGAACTCATCGCACTCGTCCCGTCCAGGTGGATCATCGCCAAGTTTGTGAAGCAGTACTCGTCCGATTTCGATTTGATCAAGAAATAAATCTTCTCGTTGTCCTCATGCAGGACGTAATCATCCGAATCCGCTTTATCAAAATCTTTCGGGTCGATGACTTCGCCGATATCGCTGAAGCCTGTCAAATCAGAAGCTAGTTTTTTGAACATGTACAATCTCTCCTCAGTAGTGGATTTTGTGCATCTCGTTCGGGTCAGACCCGGTCCGCTCGTCGCGGTTGAGTCCATCGATCGCGTGCATCTCTTCTTTCGTCAACGTGAAGTCGAATACCTCTATATTCTCGCGAATCCGGCTCGGCGTGACTGATTTCGGGATGACGGCGACGCCGTTCTGCAAGTGCCAACGCAAGATGACTTGAGCCGGCGACTTCCCGTATTTTTCAGCAATCTTAGTGATGACCGGGTCCTCAAGCGCCTCACGCCCTTTCATGAGCGGGCTCCACGCCTGAATCTGGATATCGTAGCGCTGACAGAACGAAATCAACTCTTTTTGGGACAGGTATGGGTGGATCTCGACTTGGTTCACCGCCGGGACGATCGAGCATGACTGGATGATCTGTTCGAGGTGGCTGATCTCAAAGTTCGAGACCCCGATGGCCCGAACCTTGCCTTCCTCATACAACTGTTCGAGCGCTTTATACGTCTCGACGAACTTGCCGAAGCGCGGCATCGGCCAGTGAATCAAGAACAAGTCGACATATTCGAGCCCGAGCCGGTCGAGGCTATCTTGGAACGCTTGGAGTGCCTCGTCATAGCCGTGGAACTCGTTCCACAGTTTCGTCGTCACGAAGATGTCTTCCCGCGGGACGCTTGACTCGCGAATCGCTTGGCCGACGCTCTCCTCGTTTTGATAGATGGCCGCCGTGTCGATTAACCGATAGCCGGCATCAAGCGCCGCTTTGACCGTGTCGACCGTGACCGCTCCGTCTTCCACTTTGTACACGCCGAGTCCGAGCATCGGCAGTTTCACATCATTGTTGAGTGTGGTCCATTCCATAAATTGATTCCCTCCCTCTCACCTCTTACGTTACCGAAAATCGTCCGGAAGTGAAAGCGAAAGCTACAGCCGAATACTTTCGCCGTGCGCCTTGATCACGATTTGATCACGTTCAAGCTTTGCCGCGGCGACGAGTCGCTCATACGGCTCCTCGACGGGTTCGTAGGATAAGACGAACGTGTCCCAATGCATCGGGAAGAAACGCTTCGCGCCGCTCTGTTTGAACATTGTCCATGCCTGCTCCGGGGTGCAGTGCGCTTCCTCGAACGACTCGGGTTGATAGGCGCCGATCGGGAAAAAGGCGAGGTCGATCGGCTCTTTGTTCGCGAGCCCGTTGAACGACTCGGTGTACGCCGTATCCCCGGCGAACAGCATGCGGACCCCTTTATATTTCAAGACGTAGCCGTTATAGCCCATATGTTTGTCCCATGGGAAACGATTGCCCCAGTGGGCGACAGGAATCGCTTGGACGTGGAGCCCGTTCGCGAGCGTCAATTTATCGTGTGGATGCATCTCGAGCGTCTGTAAGCTCGGATATTTACGTAACAGTTTGCTCGTGCCCGGGGCCGAGATGACGACCGTATCGCGGGTGATCAGCCGCTTCAGGCTCTTATGGTCGAAGTGGTCCATATGGGCGTGACTGAGCAAGATGACGTCGACGTGCCCGATCTCCTCGATCGAGAGGGCGGGGGCGGTATGGCGTTTCATACCGAACGTGACCGGGCCGACGTGGACCCCAATCCGGTTCGAGAACACCGGATCGGTCAAAATCTTTAATCCGTACCAATGGATGAGCACGGTCGAATGGCCGACCCAGGTGGCGCCGACCATCGTCTCATCGAACGAGGAGAGGTCCGGCTTGACCGTCGGGACTTTGAAGGCGGGGCGAGGCAGTCTTTGTTTGAATCGTGTATATAAGAACGTACCGACGCTCGCTAGGACAGCGCTCGGGACGAGTAGGTTTCGTAATTTCATGGCAGTCACCTCATCATCTAAGTTGGTTTAATCATACCGCTCGCATGACGCGCTTGCATCCGCCGGAAGGTGTAGAAAAAATCGGAGATTGTGGGGCACCCCCTTGCGAATCCGCTTTCAATTTGGTACGGTTGCAATAACTTAGGAAAGGAAGGTACAACGTGCCATGAAAAAGTCACACGCCCTCAACAGATGAAACGAATCATCACTGTTCGCACGAACAGTCACGGGTGAAGTGTGTCCAATTTCAGGCTACGGGGGTAACCCTTCTTTCCGCTTGACCGGAGCTCTTCACACCATCGCTTTTGAGCGGATGGTGTTTTTGTTTCATCGCGTATCCGAACAATTAGCGAGGTGAAACAATATGTTATCAATCCAACAAGTCCGGTTCGACCACGACCGGCAACCATTATTCGACAACGTCTCGTTCGACGTGGCGGCAGCAGAACGGGCCATCTTATTCGGACAGAACGGGTCCGGCAAGACGACGCTGTTCAAGCTGCTTATCGGCGAGCTGACCCCACAGGCAGGCACGATCGACGTCTTAGGTTCGGTCGGTGTCGTCGAACAGACGGTGTTTGACGGAGAAGAGACTGCGCTGGACTACGTCATGCAAGGCGACCCGCAGCGCTATCCGCTCTACATGGATGTCACATCAGGTGACACGGCGCGCGTGCTTGAAGCATACGACGAGGCGCTCGCAACTGACGCCTTCGGACTCGAGACCGAAGCGAGACGAGCGCTCAAACGGCTCGGTCTCGACGCACAGGACTCGATCCGGCTCCGAGAGTTGAGCGGCGGTGAACAGACACGGGCCCAACTTGCTCGGCTCACGATGCGACATGTCGATATCGTCCTGCTTGACGAGCCGACGAACCATCTCGATGTCGACTCAATCGAGTGGCTGACGCGCTGGGTGAACGAGTTTCCGGGTACGGTGCTCGCCATCTCCCACGACCGCCAGTTCATCGACGATGTCGCGACGGTCATCCTTGAATTAGACGAAGGGAAAGTCGTCCGCTATCCTGGCAACTACACGGCCTATAAACACCAGAAGGCCGAGGAACGTGTACGCGACGAGCGAGCCCATGCCCGCTACGTAGCGCGGAAGTCGGAGCTGCTTGATATGATCGCCCAATATAAGGGGTGGCATTTGAAAGCGAAAGCGACGGCGAGCGTACGGAGTCCCGGCGCGCAAAAAGGAGCGGCGAACCTCGCCGTCAAAATGAAGGCAAGGGAACGTAAGCTCGAGCAACTCGAAGGTTCTCGGCCCGATCGCCCGAAAGACGCGGCCCATGTCTCCGTCCGTTTCCAAGCCGACCCGCTCGAGGCGAAGACGTGGATCACGGTCGACGACGTCTCGTTCGGTTACGAGGAACCCCTCTTTGAGCACCTCTCGTTCACGGTGAACCGGGGTGACCGCATCTCCATCGTCGGGCCGAACGGGAGCGGGAAGACGACGCTGTTGAAACTATTGATTGGAGAACTCGCACCGGAGACCGGGGACATCCAGCGTCACCCGAAACTGAAAATCGGTTACTTCTCGCAGACGCTCGCCCGATTGCCAGCCGAAGGAACGTTGCTCGAGGCGCTCCTCGCCGAAAGTGACATCACCGAGACGGAGGCGCGGACGCTGCTCGCCCATTTCTTGTTCCGCCGTGATGAGGTGTATAAGCCGATTCGAGAGGCGAGCATGGGGGAGAAGTGCCGCATCGCCTTCCTCATCTTGTACTTCTCGGAAGCGGACCTGCTCGCCCTCGATGAGCCGACGAACTATTTGGATGTGGCCACACGGGAGCAAATCGAGGCCGCGCTCGAAGTGTATCGAGGCGGATTGATTCTTATCTCGCATGACCGGACGTTCCACCGCTTGACGGACCGGACGATCGAGCTCGGAAAGACGGTGCGCGTCCTTGAGTCGGGTGATACAAAACCTCCGGTCGACGTCGACGCGACGCTGCGGACGCTCGAGACGTTGACGAGCGAGCCGCAAATTTTCTTCGACGAGGCAGGAAACGGCATCCCCCTTACCGAATCCGAACAGAATAGACGAAACAAATAGGGGTGGAATCACATGAAAGAAGAAGTACGGGTATCACGGGCCGCATCACGGAAACGGAAGCGGTTATGGCAAACGGCGACGGTCATCGCATTGATCGCTTCACTCGTCGGCGTCATCGCCTTCGCGGCCTTCATGGACACGAAGAAATCGGCGTTGCCGGAGACAGACGACATCGCGACCGAGTCGGTCAATAATGAATCAGAGGCGACAGAAGAAGACGAGCCGGAAGCGGAGGCCGACGAGTCAGCGGGAACGTACGTCTATATCGCGGCACCTTATACGAAAGTGTTCGCCGACGACCGGGCGACGGTCATTTATGAGGCCGACCTCGGTGACCGGTTCGAACAGCTCGAGGCCGTCAGTGGTTTCGTCAAGCTCCAATTGAATGAGCGGACGACGGGATGGGTGACGGAAGCACAAGTGACGGGAGAAGCGACGAGCATTTCCGATGACGATGTGACCGCGGCATGGAAGACCGTCGTCCCGACGGCGGATGCGGCGACAATCGAAGTGCTCGGCCAAGACATCGACAGTGTCCGGGCCACGCTCGGTACCCCGAAAGCGGTCCAGCGTGACCAAGTGAACGAATACCATTTCTATGACGGCTTCTTCTTGATGGTACGTGACCAACAAGTGCGGGCGATCGACTGGGACCGCCAAGCGGTCGCGACGCCTGATGTGACGGCGACGAGCAGTCAAAACGCCGGCAGTTGGTATGAAGGTGAGACTCGCCAGTTGAAGTTGTTCCCCTATGACGGCGTCATGCGGGTCCGGCTCGAACAGAAATAACGACAATCGTCGAGAGGACATCCCTTTCGGCGATTGTTTTTATGTATTCATTCAAATTAACGTTTGAATGTTTGAGGTGGAAGGTATAGACTATATAGAGAGAGGGGGAGAAACAATGGGCGCACATCACGATCATCACGGGCACGACCATCACCATCATCATACGACGAACCAACGGGCATTATTCTGGTCGTTCGTCCTGATTGCGACGTTCATGGTCGTCGAGGTCATCGGCGGATTATGGACGAACAGTTTGGCGCTCTTGTCGGATGCGGGCCACATGCTCAGTGACGCAGCCGCGCTCGGTCTCAGTTTTCTCGCCGTTCGGTTCGGGGCACGGCAGGCGACGCCGGAGCGCACGTTCGGCTATCGACGGTTCGAGATTTTGGCGGCGTTCGTCAATGGATTGACGCTGCTCGTCATATCCATCTACATCATCATCGAGGCGTATCAGCGCTTGTTCGCCCCGCCTGAGATTTTGAGCGGGGGCATGCTCACGGTCGCCATCATCGGACTGCTCGTCAACGTACTCGCGGCCTGGCTGCTCATGCGGGGGGAACGTGACAACTTGAACGTCCGCAGTGCACTGTTGCACGTGTTCGGCGATTTGCTCGGCTCGGTCGGTGCCATCACGGCGGCCGTATTGATCATGGCGTTCGGATGGACACTTGCCGACCCGATCGCGAGTCTGTTCGTCGCTGTCCTGATTTTGTTGAGCGGCTACCGCGTGACGCGGGAGGCGATCCATATTTTGATGGAAGGGACACCCGACCAAATCGACGTCGTGGCGATGCAACGTGAACTCGGTGGCGTCGATGGCGTCAAAGAAGTCCATGACTTACATGTCTGGTCAATCTCATCGAACGAACTCGCCGTCACGTGCCACGTCTTGATCGGGGCAGACACGGACGACCAGCGCGTCTTGCGTGAGGTGACGAAACGAATCCGACAGTTCGCCACGTTCGAGCGTTCGACCGTTCAAATCGAAAGGGAAGCACAATGTTGCGAAGAACGGACGATCTGGTAAATAAACAAGCGGTCCCTGACATCTGTCGGGGACCGCTTGTTCGTTATGGTTTCAAGACGACTTTGACGCAGTCGTCCAAATGATCATTGAACATCTTGTACGCATCAGCTGCCTGCTCGAGCGGCAGACGGTGCGTGATGATATCGGTCGGGTCGAACTTCTTGTCGACAATCATTTGGAACAGCTCAGGCATGTAGTGAATGACCGGCGCTTGTCCCGTCCGAATGCTGACGTTTCGGGTAAAGAAATCACCGAGCGGGAACTGGTTGTAGTTCATCGCGTAAATCCCTGTCAATTGTACGGTACCGAACTTACGCACCGCTTCTTTCGCGACTTTGATGGCGCTGAGGGTTCCTCCTTGGACCATCAACTTTTGTTCGACTTTCTCAATCGGTGATTTTTTTCCGTCGAATCCGACACAATCGATGACCACGTCAGCCCCGCCGTTTGTAATTTCATAAATATACTTGCCAGTATCGATCGGGTCTTTCATCAACACGGTCTCGACATTGTTAGAGAGTTTAGCCCGGTTCAACCGGTAGATTTCCGGGTCGACGGCGATGACGCGTTTCGCACCACGCACCCAGGCTAATTTTTGTGTCATCAAACCGACAGGACCTGAGCCGAGGATGACGACCGTGTCTCCCGCTTTCATACCGGCATTCTCTAGACTCCACCATGCTGTCGGAATAACGTCCGACAAGAACAAGAGTGCCTCGTCGTCTAGTTCACATGACTCCGGGATGACAAGCGGCATGAAGTTTCCATATGGCACTTTTAAGTACTCGGCTTGACCGCCGGGATGGTTCCCGAACTGCTCCGTGAAACCGAAGTAGCCGCCTGCATCGGTATGAGGAGCATGGTTCGAGTTGTCGCACTGGCTCTCCATTTCATGCTCACAGTAGTAACAGTGTCCGCAAGAGACGTTAAACGGTAAGACGACACGGTCGCCTTTCTTCACTTTCGTCACATCCGGACCGACTTCTTCGACAATTCCCATCGGCTCGTGACCGATCACATAGCCATGACGGGTCGGCATATTTCCTTGGTAAATATGCAAATCGGATCCGCAGATGGCCGTTGACGTGATTTTGACGATAATCTCTTCCCGGTTCTCAATCTCCGGGTCTTTCACATCCTTGACTTCAATGTTTTTTGCTCCTTGATAGGTGACAGCACGCATATGTCCACTTCCTCCTTTTTTTGAAAACAGGTAAGTTACAACAAGAGTACTGTACCCTTCTTAAGCGCCTGCGAATCCGATTTATGGGGAACATAGGAAAAGGGGCTCACTGGGGAGCCCCTTTCCCGATGACGTCGATGACGACAATCTCCGGTGGATTGAACACACGCGGTACGCTGACGCTATAGTTGAAGCCACGCCCGATGACGTGTGTGAATGATTCGTGCTCGTACAAGCCCCCGGCGTACTTCGGGAAGAAGCCTTGGTCCGGCGCATACAGCCCGTTCAATAAATAGGGAATTCGAACCTGTCCGCCGTGGGCATGGCCTGACAGGACGAGGTCAAACGGTAAGGCGGCGTACGTCTCGACCTGCTCGGCCCGATGTGACAAGAGCAGACTGAACGCCGTCTCCGCGTCGACATCACCGAGTGAGGTCAATGCCGTCTCTTCCCAGCTGCCGTGGATGTTTTCCGTATACGTCCGCAATGGGTCCTCGAGTCCGCCGACGAGGACGTCGACGCCGTTGACATTGATTGACGCGGTCTCGTTCTCGAGCACGGTCACACCATAGGAGCGAAATACGTCCTTGACGTCGTGGCGGACGAAATCGTCCGAGCCGTCGATCTCATGATTGCCGGTGACGAAATACATCGGCGCGATGCCTTGTAAGCCTTTGATCAATTCAAACGAGGCGTCAGGTGAGCGGAACCGGTCGAGAATATCGCCGGGAAGGGCAATCAAATCGGGTTCTTGTTCTCGTACTTTGTCGATCAAGACACGTTGGTCGTCCCCGTATGAATAACCGTGCAAGTCGGACAACAAAATCACCCGGAACGATTGACCGGTCTCAAGTTTGTCGGATTCGACCTTATAATTTCGAATGGTCAGTCCGTTATAAAAAGCAGCGAGGAGGAACGCGACCCCGACGCCGATCGTCACATATTTGCGTTTACCTTTGAACATCGTCCGCCTCCTCTCGATGAATCGTTCGTTTCTTCATTCTACTCTGTAGAGTAGGGAGACGCAAAAAAAAGCCCGCTCGGAAGGGGGCCATCTGATTATGCTGCTTTGGCAGTCAACTTGACGTCGACGTTGCCGCGTGTCGCTTTCGAGTACGGGCAAACTTGGTGTGCCGCTTCGACGAGACGTTCCGCCGTCGCTTGATCCACACCTTTGATCTCGACTTCGAGTTCGACCGAGATGAAGAAGCCTTCATCGTCTTGGTTGAGCGTCACGTGTCCTGTGACGTTCGTGCCATCTGTTTTAATACGTTCTTTGCCGATAACGAGGTTCAAGGCGCTACCGAAACATGCCGCATAACCCGCTGCGAAGAGTTGCTCCGGGTTCGTCGCTTCGTCCGCGTGTTTTGAGCCAGGCATTGAGACGTTCAAGTCGATGACGCCGTCCGTCGATGTAACGCGACCTTCGCGGCCACCGATTGCAGTTGCAGAAGCTGTGAATAATTGTTTCATGATTCAATTCCTCCATTTCGTTTTTAGGCAATTAAGTTGTGCACAATCTAATTATAGAGCAGTCAAACAGATAATCAAATGATATGCTTGTCCTAAGACTGTAGCCGGAGGAAATACTATGAAAAGTTCGTTAACATTAGAGCATCAGATCTGTTTTCAGCTCTATACCGCTTCAAAAGAGCTTACAAGATTATATCGCCCAATCTTGGCGCCGTTAAACCTGACATATAGCCAGTACTTGGTCATGCTCGTTTTATGGGAAGAGGACAATATCGATTTGAAACAGCTCGGGGAGCGGCTCACGCTCGATTCGGGCACATTGTCACCGCTCGTCAAGCGGCTCATGCAACTCGATTACGTGGAGAAAGTGCGGGCGACCGACGACGAGCGCCGTGTCCTGTTGTCACTCACGCCGTCCGGGAGCGCATTGCGTGAGCAGGCCGAGGAGGTACCGCTCAAAGTGAGTGGTATGCTGAATATAGATGAGGCGACGTATATCGCTTATATGGAGATGCTCATCGACATCAAGGCGCGGTTGCGTGCGTTCGGTGAGCGAGAGGAGTAGGTTTTCGAAAGGAGACGCGATGTTTCGTAAATTAGTGATTTTATTGCTCGCGATCGGCATGTATGCGGCCTGGAAATTTGAAGTGCCGAACGTGTCGGCGCCGACGAGCATTCAAGTGAAGTCGACGGAAGTGGCGGAGGAGCAACAAGAACGCTCGACCGACGCCCCGCGCTTCACGAGCCAATATGCCGGGCACGACTGGTACTTGCTCGAGAAGAGCGGCGACCGTAGCCTCGAGTTGATCGATGCTGACGGTTCGAAGAAAGGCCATTACCAGTTCGAGACGGGCAGCATCTTTGAAGGGCTCATCGTGGGCAAGACGACGCGACAACAAGTCGAGCAAATCGGTTTCGATGAGGTCAAGTCATACAATAAGGGATTGAAACGCTATTTGATTCCGGACGACCCGTCGTTCAACGTCTATGCGATTGATGATGACTACTTGACGCTGTTCTTCGATCAGCACGATGAGGACAAGCTAAAGGCCGTGCTCACCGTCGACCGGGACGTCGAGGAGTCGAGCGACGGCTATTACGGCGACGTGTCGGAAGACAATCTCGTCGCGAACGAACAATTGATGCGGATGCTCATGAACTGGGACCGTCAGAAGTTTGGATTGTCGGCGCTCGCTGACTACGAACCGCTGCTCCCGGTCGTGCGCGCCCATAGTGAGAACATGGCCCGCAACAACTTCTTCAGCCATACCGATCCCGAGGGCCGCGACCCGTTCGAGCGGATGAATGAAGCCGGCATCGCCTACTCCCTCGCCGGAGAGAACTTGGCGATGGGGCAGATGAGCGTCTTCCACGCCCACTGGGGACTCATGAATTCGCTCGGCCACCGGGAGAACATTTTGAAAGATGGTTTCACGCACGTGTCGGTCGGCCTCGTCTATAATGAAGAATCAAGTCCGTTCTACACGATCAACTTCATCACCCCACGCTAAAAAAAGAATGGCCCGCCGGATTTCGGTGGACCATCCTTTTCCTTATAACAGGCGTTTGACCGCCGTCTCGATCTCGTCCGGTGTCGTCTGCGGCGAGAACCGTTCGATGACGTTGCCGTTCCGGTCGACGAGGAACTTCGTGAAGTTCCACTTGATCGTCTTCGAGCCGAGCAGGCCAGGTGCTTCTTTCGATAAGTATTGGAAGAGCGGGTGGGCGTCTTTCCCGTTCACGTCGACTTTGGCGAACATCGGGAACGTCACGCCGTAGTTCAATTGACAGAACTCGCTGATTTCCTCGTTCGAGCCCGGGTCTTGATTGCCAAACTGGTTGCACGGGAAGCCGAGGATATGGAAACCTTGCCCTTGGTAACGTTCATATAATTTCTCGAGCCCGTCGAGCTGTGGTGTGAAACCGCACTTGCTCGCCGTGTTGACGATCAACAGGACGTCCCCCTCGTATTTGGATAGCGGTTGGAGCTTGCCGCTCATGTCGGCCGCTTCATATTGATAGATCATGTTGATTCCCCCTTTTTGATTTTATTATACCAATCGGAATTTCAAGACACGACTTTGAACCGGTTGTTCGCAATCAAATTCTCATGAAATGATGAAGTCGTTGTTACAATGAAACATGATGGACGGCGTATAATGAGACTCGTTGTAGAAAGGAACGGTGTTATGTACATACTGAAAAATGAATTTATATGGATCAGTTTGATCCTGATTGGCTTATTCTTCTCGAGCGCGACCCCGTATTCGGACCAGAGCATCGTCTCACCGCTCGAACGGTTCGATTGGACGTGGGCCGAACCGGTACTCTCGACCGTCGACTTCGAGTACGCCGGAGGACCAGTATCGCTCGAGGCGAAAGGGAGCGTCGGCTTGATTGAGTTCTTGATTCGGAAAGCGGCGCACTTCACCGTCTTCTTCGCTCTCGGGGCACTTCTCGTCAAAGCCGTGTCACGGACAAGACTCCATGCCGGTCTGACGATCTTGTTTGCATGGACGCTCGCAAATACGGTCGCCATCTTTGATGAGTTCCATCAAAGCCTGACGCCTGAGCGGACGCCGCTCATTCAGGATATCCTGCTCGACAGTTTCGGGGCAGCCTGTGGCGTCCTTCTCGTTGGCGGTTATTATTTGTGGAAACACGGCCGAACGAACCGGTCGCGATCGGGGTATGTCTCCCCAAGGTGGTAAAAAAATCATATAGGTAGTTATTTGAAAAGCGCTTTCAAGAAGTGCTTTTCTTTTTTATTTATAACGTTTTTGTGACATGAGTAAATGAGAAATCCCTTTATACCCCCATTTTTAAACGTATAAAACCCAAAACAGGTCAATGTAATGCGAATGAAATATAAGTGTAAAATAACTTTAGGTTTGGATTGCTATAATGAGTCTCAGAGCGATACAGGAATTCGCGTTTTAACTTATAAATTATTCGATCTATTTTATATAGAAATTCACAGAACTCAGCGGAGGGAAGCACATTGGTTAACTTGAAGAAACTTGCAGCAACCGTCACTTTAGGAGCTCTTCTCATTAGCGGCACGACACCTGGCTATGCAGCGTCACTTACAGACAAACAGAAAAAGGTGCAGCAGCAACAACAAAAGAATAGCAGTGAACAGAGCAAAGCGAACGCCTCGATCCAAAAACGTGAACAGGCAATCAGCAAAGAGCAGCAAGAAATCAACAAGTTAGATGCTGAACTCCAAGACGTCATCAACGACGTCGCACAAAAGAAAGCTGAGATTCGTGCGACACAACAAAAAATCGCAGCCCTTCAAAAGCAAATCAAGCAATATGAAGCGAAGATGAAGGCGCAAGAAGAGCTCATGAAAGAGCGCATGGCCACAATGCAAAAAAACGGCGGCGGCTCGATCGACTGGGCAGAGTTCATCTTCGGTTCGAAAGACTTCGGTGACTTGCTCACACGCATGATCACAGCTGGTACGATCCAAGAGAACGACAAGCAAATCTTCGAAGAGTACCAAGCGACAAAAGAGAAGTTGGCGAAAGCGCAAGCTGAATTGAAAGCCGAGCGCGACGCTCTCGTGAAACAAAAAGAAGAACTCGAACAACGTCAAAAGACGCTCAACAAGAAAATGAAAGAGCGCGCAGCGAAGATCAAGAAACTCAACGCTGAAAAAGTGAAGTTCGAATCGAAATTGGTGAGCCTCCAAGAAATGGAGTCAACACTCAAGTCACAAGAAAAAGCCATCAAAGCTGAAATGGAAGCACAACGTCGTGCGGCCGAAGAAGCCAAACGTGCGGCAGCGGCAGCAGCGGCAGCGAAGAAACAACAGAGTTCGAACTCTGCTGCGAGCGCAGTCAGCACGCCGACAGCATCGGCAGCAGCTTCAGTACCAGCAAGCGGCGGCATGTTCCAACGTCCGGCGAACGGTCGTCTTTCACAAGGTTGGGGCGCGGCGAGCGGTGCGAACGGCTACTCGTTCCACAACGGACTTGATATCGCGGGACCAGTCGGAACGCCGATCAATGCGTCACAAACAGGTACGGTCACACGTGCTGGATGGGGTGGGGCCTACGGCAACCACGTCATCATCACACACGTCTTGAACGGGCAGGTCTGGACGACAGTGTACGCACACATGAGCTCGGTATCGGTATCAGCCGGTCAACGTGTGACACAAGGCCAAAACATCGGCGCGATGGGTAGCACAGGGAACTCGACTGGCTCACACTTGCACTTTGAGATTCACCGTGGCGGCTACTCGTACTCGTCTTCGAGCGCGGGTAACACGGTCAACCCAGCTTCATTCTTCTAAACGTATAGTAAAAGTGATCGACGAACGCGTCGATCACTTTTTTGTTGCCTTATACGCGATCAAGGTCAGCAGGGCGGCACCGATGACGCTCAGCCAGAGCGTATCCCAGTTCGGGTCGTCGAGCATGCTCCTTCCGCCGAGGAAGACCATGTAGCCGAGCACCGCGAGCGTGACGACTGTCAAGGCGGTCATCCGGACCCGGCGCGGGATGCGGAGCCACCAACCGAATAGTCTGTTCATCAAAAATCGCCTCCCCCTACAGTATAGGGGAGACGCATCAAATCAGCTAGGCAATCGAATCCACGCCGAGGTGAAGATTTTCTGATAGCCGACTTCTTTGTAAATCTTGTTCGATGTCGGGTTGCTCAAATCTGTATAGAGCGTACAATATTGTTTCGACGTCAAGAGCTCCCGGCTCAGCTCGGCGACGAGCGAGCGGGCATAGCCGCGCTTGCGCAACGCTTTTGGCGTGTAGACGAACGAGACGGTGACGCCGTTTGCGGTCTCACGCGATTTCTTCGCGCAGGAAACGACCTTGCCGTCGACTTCCCAGACGTACACTTCTTGATTCTCGAGCATCGTCGCGATCTTTTGTTTCGCTTCCTTCTTCGACGAGACCCGCAAACCGGTTTCCTTTTCAAACGCGTTATACGCCTTCACGAGGAACGTCTCATCTTCCTCGGTGGCACGTCGCATCGACCCTTCCGACAGCGGGATGTCGTTGACGTGATCAAGACGATACAGGCCTTGCTCCATGAAGACTTTCGGCTCTCGCGCCGTCAGGATGTACCAGAGCGTGTAGAAGTTCATTGCTGAATCAGCTTGCGAGACGACCTCGGTGAAGGGAATATCCCCGTTCAACAGTTCAGGCACGAGCAGACGAAGGACGTCATTCTCTCGCTCAAGATTCACGAGCACATAATTGAGCGGATGAGGCGGCGTCACTTGCAGGATCGCGAGCACATCACCGTCATCTTCGACGGTCAGTTGATGATACGACTCGTATCGGTCTTGCTTGATGGCATCGAGCACACCGATCATCAAGCTGTTCTCGGCCTCATGTTCGAGCAGGTGGGGCATGACGCGTTCTTCAAATCCGGACAGGTCGTTCCAACGAATCAGTTCCATGTAAACACCCTTTCTTCGTATGTATGAAAAACGGGCAAACCGCGTGGCCTGCCCGTTTTCCTCATTCTATCAAATTTTGGAGCGTATTATGCGATTTCTTCGCGCGCTTTCGCGTCGTCGAGGAGTTTCGTGTTGCGTTTGAAGTAATGAACGATCTTGGCGATGGCCCCGTCTCCCGTGACGTTCGTCGCCGTGCCGAAGCTATCTTGTGCCAAATAGAGAGCGATGACGAGACTTTGCATCGTCGCATCGAACCCGAGGATTGAACCGAACAAACCGAGCGAGGCCATAACGGCTCCACCTGGTACGCCTGGTGCCGCGATCATCGTGACGCCGAGGGCGAGGATGAACGGGAGCACGATCGCGAAAGACATCGGCATGCCGTTCAAGTACATGAGGGCGACACCGACCGATGTGAGCGTGATCGTCGACCCTGACAAGTGGATTGTTGCACAGAGCGGGACGACGAAGTTGGCGACGCCTTCGTCTGTGTTGTTCGCTTTCGCTTGACGAAGCGTGACCGGGATTGTCGCCGCTGACGACTGTGTCCCGATGGCTGTGAAGTAAGCCGGCATCATCGTCTTCAAGAGGCGAAGCGGGTTCTCTTTGTTGAGACCCCCTGCGATCGAGTATTGAATCAAGAGCATCGTCAAGTGTAGGACGATGATTGTGACGAAGACGAGCGAGAACACCGAGAGAATCTCAGCGACTTGTCCGGCATACGTCATGTTCATGAAAATTCCGGCGATGTGAATCGGTAATAGTGGAATGATGACTTTGCTGATGAGTAGTTCAATGATATCGCGGAAATCCATGGCCAAATCGAGCGAGCGCTTGCTTTCGATGGCGGCAATCCCGATGCCGATGACGAATGCGAGAATGAGCGCCGTCATAACGCCGAATACCGGTGGGATCTCGAATTCCATGAAGCCTTTTAAGAGCGCTTCCTCCGGGCTTTCAGCTGACGCGTTGTTACGTGTCAAAATTTGTGGGAACAGGTTGCTCGTCGCGAAGTAGGCGAGCGTCCCGGCAACGATTGTCGATACGTATGCGATCAGTGCCGTCAAACCGACCAATTTCCCAGCGCCTTTTCCAAGTTCCCCGATTCCTGGAATGATGAAGGCGAGAATGATGAGTGGGATGGCGAAGCCTAGGAACTGTCCAAAGACCGTGTTGAACGTGACGAACGTCCGGACAATCCAGTTCTGGCTTTCTGGTACGATGCTACCGAGTAGAATCCCGAATGCGATAGCGATGATGATGCGACCTAGAAGGCCAATGCGTAATTTCAAATAAATCATCCTCTCTTGATGTTTGAATTGTTGCTATTTTCGCACATTTCATGCGGTGTTGCCACCCTATCTTTCATTTTTCAATGAAGATTGACGTTTGACAACTTTGAAATAGGGTATTACAAAATGTTGGAGTGGAAAAGCGAGGGACCTTCTTCTTTTCCTAATATACAAACGATGTTATGATTAATTTTGAATAGACGTAAAGGAGGGGTGACGCGTGCAGGTACAACGAACAACAATTCATATCGCGGGTCAAGACTATACGATCGTCAGCGAAGAGCCGGCCGATCATGTGAGGGAAGTGGGCTTTCTGGTCGATAGCAAAATCCGTGAGATTCGTGAACAGTCCCCTCATCTAGACGCTCGTCAGGCAGCGGTGCTCGCCGCTATCCAAATCGCGAGCGATCACGTCAAAACTAAACGAAATACGGGAGAATAAATCACTTTATGGTTACTCTACTTATACTGTTTTTCTTGTTCATCGGAATCGTTAACGGGTTCCGTCGCGGGGCGATCTTGCAGCTCGGCCATTGGGTCGCGCTCATCATCAGTTTCCTCGTCGCCAATGCATACTACCGTGATCTCGCCGAAGCGTTCAAGCTTTGGATTCCGTATCCGTCGCAACTCGATGGAACGCTTCCGAAAGGTGTCATCGATTTAAACGCGCTCACGGGGCTCGAGATGACATTTTATAACGTCTTTTGGTTCGTCGTGTTGTTCGTCATCACGAAACTTGTCTTGCATCTCATCCTATCGATGCTCGACTTCTTGACGGACTTGCCGATTTTGCGCCAATTGAAAGGCATCATTGGTGCCGTCCTCGGTTTCTTCGAGGCGTATGTGATCACGTTCTTCATTTTATGGGTCATCGCCTTCGTGCCGATGGCAAGCGTCCAAAGTGCGGTCGATAACTCGTCGCTCGCGACGTACATCATTCAAGACACGCCATACCTCTCAGAATGGTTCTCGAATAAGATGTTGTAACACGACAGGCCGGAATGCAAGCTAGTGCTTGTGTCTCGGCCTTTTCTGTATGGAAAAGGGGGAATTTCAATGAATAAAGTTGAAGCGATGATGCTGTTAGAAAAAATCGCGCAATATATGGAGATTAAAGGGGAGAACCCGTTCAAAATCAACGCCTTCCGGAAAGCCGCGACGGCGCTCGAGAACACGGAGCTCGAACTCGAAGACATCGAGGATTTGACGACAATCTCTGGGATCGGCAAAGGGACGGCTGCTGTCCTGCAAGAGTGGCGGGACACGGGGCGGAGCGAAGTGCTCGAGTCACTCCAAGAAGAGATCCCATACGGTCTCATGAAACTGCTCAAAATCCAAGGACTCGGCGGCAAGAAGCTCGCCAAGCTCCGTGAAATCGGCGTCGTCGACCTCGAGACACTCATTACCGTGTTAGAGGACGGCACGGCCGCGAGCCTGCCGGGATTCGGGGCCAAGAGCGTCGAGAAGTTGCTCACGGCGGCACGGAACCTCGAGTCACGTCCGGAACGTTTGGCGTACGCCATGATGCGTCCGGTCGTGGAAGAGATTGAGACGGTGCTCGAAGCCGAACCGCTCGTCTTGCGCCATTCGGTCGGCGGCAGTTTCCGCCGTGCCGAGGAGACGTGTAAAGACCTCGACTTCATCATCGCGACCGAGGAACCTGTCGCGCTCCGTGACAAGCTGCTCGCCCTCCCGTTCATCAACGAGGTCATCGCGGCCGGCGAGACGAAAGTGTCGCTCGTCCTTGAGCGCGAGGAGATGGTGTCGGTCGACTTCCGCATGGTCGAACCGGGCGCCTTCGCTGCGACGCTCCATCACTTCACCGGCTCGAAAGACCACAACGTCCGCATGCGCCAGCTCGCCAAGGCGAAGGGTGAGTCGATCTCCGAGTATGGCGTCGAGACCCCGGACGGCCTCTGGCAACCGGAGACGGAAGCCGAGCTGTTCGAACGCTACGGTCTGCCGTTCATCCCGCCGGAGCTCCGGGCAGGGAACCTTGAGTTCGAGCATGACATCTCGAAGCTCGTGACGCTTGACGAAATCAAGGCCGACGCCCATATGCACACGGTCTGGTCGGACGGGAAGCTGACGGTCGACGAGCTCGTCGCGGCGATGAAAGCGCGCGGCTACGAGTGGATCGCTATCACCGACCACGGCAAATACATGTCGTTCGTCAACGGCTTGACCGAGGAACGGCTCGAGGCGCAAGGGGAAGAAATCCTTGAGGCCGCGAAGAAACACGACATGCACGTCCTACGCGGTGTCGAGATGGACATCCGCCCGGACGGGACGCTCGACTATGAGCCCGAGTTCTTGGCGACGCTCGACTACGTCGTCGCCTCGATTCACTCAAAGATGGACCAGTCCATCGACGAGATCATGGCCCGGCTCGAGAACGCCTGCCGCTCGCCGTACGTCAACGTCATCGCCCATCCGACCGGTCGCCTCATCGGGCGCCGTGACGGCTATCCGATCGATGAGGAGCGCTTGATCGCCCTCGCCAAAGAGACGGGGACGGCGCTCGAGTTGAACGCGAACCCGAACCGGCTCGATTTGACGGCCTCGACGCTGAAGAAAGCGAAGGCGGCCGGCGTCAAACTGATGATCAACACCGACACGCACCACCCTGATATGATGGAAGATATGGCACTCGGCGTCCTGCACGCTCGGAAAGCCTATCTCGAACCGTCAGACATCATCAACTGCCTCTCGTTCGAGGACGCCAAGGCGTTCATCGACGCGAAGCGACAGAAAGGAACATGCTAGATGGATCACGCGTTACGCGTTTTAGAATATGAAAAACTACGCCAGCAGCTCGCCGCCCACGCCGCGAGCTCACTCGGGAAAGAACGGGCGCTCAACATGCAGCCCGACTATACGTACGACCGGGTATTGTCGAACTTGAATGTCACCCGTGAGGCGACCGAGGTCGTCCGACTCCGGGATCGTCTCCCGCTCGGCGGGCTGACCGACGTCCGCAGTGAAGTGAAACGGGCCGCCATCGGCTCGGTCCTCTCGACGAGCGAACTGCTCGCCGTCGCCGCCGTCATGTACAGCGGTCGCCAAGTGAAGAACTTCTTCGAGAAGCTTCATGAGGACAATGAAGACCTCCGCATCCCGCGCCTCGACGAATACGCCGAGCGCTTGACGAAGCTGATCGAGGTCGAACAGTCGATCCGTCACGCCATCGACGACCAAGGCACGGTCCAAGACTCGGCGAGCGACCGTCTCCGTGGCCTCCGGACCCAGCTCCGTAGCTTTGAAGGCAGCGTCCGCTCACGGATCGACAACATCCTCCGCAACAACGCGAAGATGCTGTCAGACGCCATCGTCACGATCCGGAACGACCGTTACGTCGTCCCGGTCAAGATGGAGTACCGCCAAGCGTTCGGCGGAATCGTCCACGACCAATCGGCATCGGGCCAGACGCTCTTCATCGAGCCACAGGCGATCGTGTCGATCAACAACGAGATTCAAGAAGTCCGCCTGAAAGAGCGCGCCGAGATCGACCGCATCTTGAGCGAACTGTCGAACCTCGTCGGCGGTGTCGCCGATTCGGTCGTAATCAATCTCGACGTGCTCGCCACGCTCGACTTCGTGTTCGCGAAAGTCGCCTACGGCCATCAGCTCAAAGCGACGGAGCCGAAATTGAACGACGAACGCGAGATCAAGTTGAAACAGGCGCGTCACCCGTTCATCCCGCAAGATGAGGTCGTGCCGATCACGGTCGAGCTCGGTGAGGCGTTCACGTCGCTCGTCATCACCGGACCGAACACCGGCGGTAAGACGGTGACGCTCAAGACGCTCGGATTGCTCCAACTGATGGTGCAGTCAGGTCTGTACGTGCCGGCCGAGTTCGGGACGGAGCTGTCCGTCTTTGACGCCATCTACGCCGACATCGGGGATGAGCAGTCGATCGAGCAGAGCTTGTCGACGTTCAGCTCGCACATGACGAACATCGTCAGCATGCTCGACAAGATCGACTTCATGTCACTTGTCCTGTTCGATGAGCTCGGTGCCGGGACCGACCCGCAAGAAGGGGCGGCCCTTGCCATCGCCATCCTCGACGAAGTGAAACGACGCGGCGCCCGCGTGGCGGCGACGACGCACTACTCGGAACTGAAGGCTTATGCCTACAACCGCGAAGGCGTCATGAACGCCTCGATGGAGTTCGATATCGAATCACTCAGCCCGACGTACCGCCTGTTGATTGGCGTACCGGGCCGTTCGAACGCGTTCGAGATTAGTCGACGTCTCGGTTTATCGGAACAAGTCATCGACAAGGCACGGAGCCACGTCGGTACCGACGCTGAATCAGTCGAATCGATGATCAATGAGCTCGAGGCGGCCAAGCAACGCGCCGAACAGCTCGAGAAAGAACTCATCGTCAAACGCCACGACCTTGAAGAAGAGCAGGCGGCGTTCGAGGCGAAGCTGACCGATTTCGAGCGCGAGCGCGACACGATGTACGGCGAAGCCGAGGCCCGTGCCGAGAAGGCCGTCGAACAGGCGAAGCGCCAGGCGAACGAAGTCATCGACCGTTTGAAGAAGCTACGCGCAGAAGGGATCGTCAAAGAGCACGAGATCATCGCCGCGAAGAAACAGCTTGAATCGGCGAAACCGACGCTCCAAGAGAAAAAGATCCAAAAAGTGAAACAAAAAGCGCAACAGAAACGTACGTTCAGTAAAGGCGAAGAAGTGAAAGTGACGACGTTCAACCAAAAGGGCTATATCGTGAAGCAATTGAACGACAACGAGTACAACGTCCAAGTCGGGATCATGAAAGTGAACGTCAAAGCGGACGACCTTCAGAAGATCGGCCCATCGAAAGAGCAGTCGCTCCAGTCGAAAGGCAGCTCGCTCAAGCGTCAGAGCTCGACGAAGTCGGAGCTCGACCTGCGCGGCGTCCGGGTCGAAGAAGGGCTTTCCCGCCTCGACAAATATATCGACGAGGCGCTCGTGTCCGGGTATGACAACGTCCGTATCATCCATGGTCTCGGGACCGGTGCGATGCGACAGGCGACACAAGAGTACCTAAAAGGACATCGTCACGTGAAGAGTCAGCGCCCCGGTGGGATGGGGGAAGGCGGACTCGGAGTCACGGTCGTCGAACTGAAGTGAGGGGAACAGACGGATGGGGAATGTGAACGTGAACGTATTGCTTGAGTCGCTCGGCCTGTATTCAATCGCCGGGCTCATGATTGTCGTCGGTCTCGCCGTCTTCGAGGTGACGACACCGTACAGCAATTGGCGCGAGATTCAAAAAGGAAACATCGCCGTCGCGCTCGCGACCGGCGGGAAAATCGTCGGTCTCGCCAACATCTTCCGTGTCGTCGAGAGCCATCACGACCAAACGATGGATGTGTTGGTCGGGGGGAGCTTCGGCTTCTTCCTTCTCTTGACGACGTATTGGTTATTCGAATTTTTGACGCCGTCGCTCAAAGTGAACGAGGAGATTGGGAAAGGGAATATCGCTGTCGGCCTGATGGCGTTCCTGCTCTCGATTGGGGTCTCGCTCGTCGTCGGCGCGGCGTTGGTGAGGTGAAGACATGGTATATGAGAGACTAGCGAAGATTCTCTTCATCGGGGCCGGCCTGTTTTTAGTGGCAGCGGCACTGTGGTTTATCTTTTATTGAGGGAAAGCGACGTTTTCGGACGTCGCTTTCTTTGAAAGGGGGAGACAAGTGTGGCAATCGATTTGAACTTTTTGATGACGACGGAAGACTATGTGCTCGAGACGGAGTCGTTCCAGATGAAGGGCGTCACCTATTATCCACTTGAGTGGACGTTTTTCGGGGCAAATGATCCGACGATGTTGCTGACGTGGGACGCGGAACGCGACCGAATCAGTATCCGTTTTGAGCAATATGCGGTATTTCTTGGGACGATCGAGGACCACAGTATGCATGAAGATGGGCTACGCAATGCCTGCCCAATCGTGAAACTGAAGACGTCCCGATTCACACGATTTGCTGCAGAGAACATGGGGACAGAACGTGTCAACACGTACCGAGGCGAACTATCCCATTATGTGATTCGGACGTTTGAACAAGAGTTTCACGTCTTGGCGTACGAAGACCCGACCGTCATCGACTTGGGGAAAGTTGGAGATACAGGGGTTGTGGTCGAAACCACAGATGAACTTTCTTAAGAAAATCTAGCAGATGCGGAGGAGGGTCGATGATGAAGAAGTTACTCTTATCCGTCGCTCTGTTCGCAGGAGCAATGCTTGCTTTAACCGGTTGCGGAGGAACGGACACGGTTGAAACGATTGACGACAGACCCGTTATTCATTTCGATGCCGGTTCAATCATTTCGTCAGCACGCGACCATCAAATCAAGATGCTCACGCTATCGAGTGTTCCGACCGATGTCGTTGCCATATCCGGAGCGGTTAAAGAGTTGCAGGGCATGCAAGCAGACAACGACATATACTCGACCGAACTGGAGGGCTTGCAACATGAGGATTCCTCGGCCGTTCAGTTCAAAGACCTCATTGTCGAATATTTAGAAGCTGAAAACGCGTATATCGATCAAACCATCGAGGCCTTATACGGTGGAGGCACGAGCCGCCCAAGTCGATTTTCGATGGAGTCGCTCTACTCGCGAATAAACGCAAAAGTGTCAGACTTCCGATATGAGCCCAAATAAACGGCTATTTCATAAAGTCAGAGTATGAAAACGTGTATGCAGAAGATGTGATACACGTTTTCAGCCTCTATATCAGCGTATTCAAAAAGCCTCAATCTTACAGATTACATCGCACAGCCCTAAACGCAGCTAGGTGACGTAATTCGTAGTGAGGTTTTTTGATTTTTAGTTGGTGACAGAAATCAACCCTTAAGAAGGCAATCAATCTAAACTGAAATGTTTCTCTAGACGAGCTTAAAGGAAACAGTATATAGCTGAGTAGGATTTTAGTGATGATGAGTGCTATAAAAGGGGACGAGGTGTGGACCATGTTGAACGGGGCAAAATTTTTCGAACAGTTAGTGATCAATGTCGTGAAATTGCCAGGGGTGAAAGTAGATCGAACAGAGTTTTTAGCAAAAAGTTTTAGTAAGCACGTGACCGCAAGACAATTAGCAGACATCCTTGAAAAAGGACCGGTTCAATCAAACGTTTCAAAAAAATTGATTCGACGAGTCGCAAAGAAGACCATCTTGAATCGAACGATGAAAAGTTCATCGGCTTCGTTTGCTGCGGGGTTACCTGGTGGGGTGGTCATGGCGGCCACTGTTCCAGCGGACACGGCTCAATTCTTTGGTGTAGCGCTTCGAGTGGCTCAAGAAATTGGTTATATCTATGGATATGAAGATTTTTGGAGTGAGAATGGCCTAGATGTCAATCGAGTGAGCGGAGAATTGATTTTGTTTCTCGGTGTCATGTTTGGTGTTGGCGGAGCGACGGCCACCATTAAAGTGTTGTCTTCGCAATTATCCAAACAAGCATTAAAGAAAATTCCGAATCGAGCAATGATGCAGACGATTTATTATCCGATTCTTAAGAAGATGGGAAGCTACTGTATTTTGCAATACAAATGTGGTTCTTACGCAATGTTGGTGAATGATGATGAGCAATCGCCCGAAGGTGGTCGCTCATTTTTTTGGAATATCAGTGAGCACAACTCG
>NZ_JACSLF010000017.1:0-43649 GCF_018617975.1 Exiguobacterium sp. s21
TAGCTCTTTAAAAATGACGAAGCTTGCGCTTCATTCAAAAATTGTAAAACTTATTTTTGCCTCATCGTTCAGTTTTCAAAGTTCGTCTGTCGCTCATTGGCGACTCTTAAAATAATACAAGTCATCGACACAGTTGTCAACCACTTTTTTTATTCTTTTCCGCTGCCATCAGCGGCAACGTTTATTACTTTACCGCATCCCTAAATAGAACGCAAGAGTTTTTGCAAAAGTTTTTCTAAAAAAGTTTTTAGCCTCTTTAAACCGGCAACATTCTCCATAGAAAAACCTCTCGCCCGTAAGAGCGAGAGGTTAAAACGATTCTTTACTGTTGGTGTCTCATCGTCGGGAACAATAGAACATCACGAATCGATGGTGCATTCGTCAACAACATGACGAGGCGATCGATTCCGATTCCAAGACCACCCGTTGGTGGCATTCCGTATTCGAGCGCCTCAAGGAAATCGTTGTCCAATTCATGGGCTTCGTCATTCCCTGCTTCTTTCTCAAGAAGTTGAGCTTCGAAACGCTCACGCTGATCAATCGGATCATTCAATTCCGTGAAGGCGTTCGCATGTTCACGACGAACGATGAACAATTCAAATCGATCCGTGAAGCGTGGATCTGTATCGTTCTTTTTCGCCAATGGCGATACTTCGACAGGGTGACCTGTCACAAACGTCGGTTGTAACAATGTTTCTTCGACTTTCTGCTCAAAGAATTCATTGACGATGTGACCGAATGTCATGTGGTCTTGAATCTCGACACCGTGCTCTTTTGCAAGCGCACGTGCATCTTCATCAGACATCTGTTGCCAGAAATCGACGCCTGTTTCTTCTTTAACCAAGTCGACCATGTGCGCACGTTTCCAACCGATAGCCAAATGAATCGTATCTTCTCCATATTGAACGTCCGTCGTGCCAAGCACTTCTTGGGCTACGTGAGCTACGAGTTCTTCCGTCAAATCCATGATGTCATTATAGTCCGCATACGCTTCATACAATTCAATCATCGTGAACTCTGGGTTATGACGTGTTGAGATCCCCTCATTACGGAAGACACGGCCAATCTCATACACGCGCTCGAGACCACCGACAATCAAGCGCTTCAAATGAAGCTCGATGGCGATCCGCATATATAATTCCATATCAAGTGCATTATGGTGCGTCAAGAACGGACGGGCCGCCGCTCCACCTGCGATTGTATGCAACATCGGCGTTTCGACTTCCAAGTAACCGCGATGGTTCAAGAAATTCCGAATTTCCGAGATGATGCGGCTACGCAGAATAAACGTTTGACGCGAATCGTTATTCGTAATTAAATCCAAATAACGTTGACGATAGCGTTGCTCAACATCTTTTAAGCCATGGTATTTATCAGGAAGCGGACGAAGTGCTTTTGTTAAGAGTTCGAACTCTTCAACATGAATCGACAATTCGCCGACGTTCGTCTTGAACAACTTCCCTTTCACACCGACGATGTCACCAAGGTCAGATGATTTGAATAAATCGAACGGTTCGTCACCTACGTCATTTTTACGAACGTAAATTTGGATTTGTCCTGTGACGTCTTGGATGTGGGCAAAAAAGACTTTCCCTTTTCCACGTTTCGTCATGATTCGTCCGGCAAGCGTCACTTCGACGTCTTGTTCGGCCAAGGCTTCTTTTTCAATCGCCTCATATTGTTCATGTAATTCACCGGCGTGGGCAGAACGTTCGAACCGACGTCCGAACGGGTCAAGCCCTTGTTCACGCATCTCGGTCATTTTTTCAAACCGAACCTGCATTTGGTCGTTCATTTCCAACTCGTGACTCACTACTCCATTCACTCCTCTATACGTATTGGGGATGTCTAATAAAAAACTGTCAGCCTCACGGCCAACAGCACAGCCTAAACCGTTTGCTTGTGTGGTTCACTTTTTCGCCAAACAAGCTTACCACAAATCAATTTTTTTCACTAGTTCACACTTCTTGCATTTGTCGCTCGAGCTGTTCCACAAAATGATACAACACGATGCCAAAAGCATCTCGCGATTCCGTTTCGTTGATTTGCTTCCGAACCGGGCCGCTGCCTTTCAACCCTTTCAAGTACCACGCCGCATGTTGACGCATCTCGCGAACGGCCGTCACTTCTCCTTTGATGGCAATCAAGCGATCGAGGTGCAACATACAGATGTCGATTTTTTCACGCGCCGCTGGTTCTGGCGGAAGTTCACCCGTTTCCAAATACTGCACCGTTTGATACAGCATCCATGGGTTACCAAGTGCTGCCCGCCCGATCATGACGGCATCGACACCGTAGTGATCAATCGCATGTTTTGCTTCTTGAGGTGTCGAGATATCGCCGTTACCGATAATCGGAACCGTCGCAATCTTCTTGGCTTCGCCAATCCAATCCCAATTCGCTGTTCCTTCATATTGTTGAGACCGCGTACGACCATGAATCGCAATCGCCGCCGCTCCTCCAGATTGAGCCGCCCGAACATTGTCGAGAATATAAATATGGTCTTCGTCCCAACCGAGGCGCATTTTGACCGTGACCGGCTTATCGACCGCTTGCGACACGGCGTTCACCATCTCATAAACTTTATCCGGGTCAAGCAACCATTTGGCACCCGCCTCACACTTCGTGACTTTCGGGACTGGGCAACCCATATTGATATCAATGATGTCCGCATTCGTGTTTTGATCCACGTACTGGGCCGCTCTGACGAGTGTGTCTTTCGAACCACCAAAAATCTGAAGGCTGAGCGGTTTTTCCCGTTCATCGACGTAGAGCATCCGGAGCGTTCTTGCGTTCTCCAATAAAATCCCTTTATCGCTGACCATTTCAGCACAGACGAGTCCCGCGCCAAATTCTTTAGCGATCAAACGAAACGCAGGGTTTGTCACTCCGGCCATCGGGGCAAGGACGGCGCGGTTCTTTATATCGATATTACCAATTTTGAACCCTGACACTTCTCCACTTCCTTTGCTAACGTTAAACCGAGTTGACCAATGATTGTAACGGTCCGAGACGGACGACATCTTGCCGTTCCGACTCAGGGAGGGCTTCAAGTAATGCCCGCACCGTCATTCCCTTTACCTCGACCACCGGAGCAATCTCCGCGAACGGGGCAAGTACAAAAGCGCGTTCATGCATCCGTGGATGCGGAACAGTTAACTGCTTCGATTGTATATCTTCGCTGTTATAGACCAAGATGTCAAGGTCGATTGTACGCGGTCCGTTTTTAAATAACCGCTCTCTCCCTAGGTCCCGTTCAATCTGTTGGAGTTGAAGCAAGGCCGCTTCCGCAGAAAAGGACGGCTCGACTTCGACGACCATATTGTAGAAAGATGGCTGATCTGTGTATCCGACCGGAGCCGTCTCATATACGGACGACTCTTTCATCACCTGAAGACCGTTTGCCGCCATTGCTTGAATCGCTTCTGCCAGATAGTTGGCACGCTCCCCAATGTTCGATCCCAGCGCTACGTACATCATACGTTCCGTCTCCGTGTCATCTCGATTGCGACTGAGTCATAATGACCCGGGATGGGCGGGTCCGGCTTGATCACTTTGACGGTGACGCTTTGAATCTTGTCGCTGTGGGCCAAGACAGCCGTCGTGATGCGCTCGCCCAGCGTCTCGAGCAGATTGACCGGCTCCCCAGTGACGATGTCTTCCGTCAATTGATAGAGTCCCGCGTAACTGACGCCGTCTGCCAAATCGTCCGATTGTCCGGCCGGCGCCAAATCCAACTCACACATTAAATCGATGTTGAACCGTTGACCGAGTCGATTCTCTTCTGCAAACACACCGTGATAGCCATAAAAACGCATCCCATCCACAAACATCTTATCCAATTTGTCCGCCTCCCAGCATCGCGTCCATCATGAGTGACGCTCGTTTATTCTCTCGTACGTCATGGACCCGAATCCACGCACAGCCTTTCATGATACCTAGACACGTCGTCGCCAGTGTCCCTTCCAGTCGTTCTTCGGTCGGTAGATCAAGCGCTTGCCCGATGAATGATTTCCGCGACGTCCCGAGTAACACCGGATAACCGAGGTTCGTGATCACGTCGAGTCGATTCATCAGTTCCATGTTTTGCGCATAGTCTTTCGCAAAGCCGATTCCCGGGTCTAACCAAATCATCTCATCCGGCACACCTGCCGCTTGAGCGATTTCAATCGATTCATACAAGTCACCGACGACCTCCTCGATGAAATGTCCATAATTTCGATTGTCGCGATTGTGCATCAAAATGATAGGAACATTAAACGCCCGTGCCACTTGTGCCATCGATTGATCACCCCACTTCGAGCCCCAGACGTCATTGATGATATCGGCCCCGGCTTCTAATGCTGCCTTTGCCACCACCGGTTTGTACGTATCGATCGAGATGAGCACGTCGAGCTCTTGCTTCAGTTGACGAATGACAGGAATGACTCGCTCGATTTCTTCTTCCGCCGAGACGAACCGGGCTCCCGGCCGTGTCGATTCCCCGCCGATATCAATCGCGTCCGCTCCGTCTTGAACGAGTTGCTTGGCGTGAGCGACCGCCTGTTCGAGCGCCGTATACCGTCCTCCGTCCGAAAACGAATCCGGTGTCACATTTAAAATTCCCATGATTTTTGTCATCGCGTTCCTTCCCTTTCAATCGCATGCAACAAGACAGACCAACATGCTTTAAATTTTACTCCGTCTTTTCCTGGATAACTGTTCCCGGCATAGTCTGTGACCGGAGCAATCTGTTGAACCGAATTGGTCAACCAAATCTCGTCTGCCTGTGTAAGTTCAGCAAACGTCACATCACGTTCCTTCACATCAAACGTATCCATCACCCAACGTCGCGTGACCCCAGCCAGAGGTCCCGTCGCGAGCGGCGTCGTCCAAAGTTGGTCAGCTTCGACCCAAAAGACGTTCGAAACGAGCCCTTCTACGACATGTCCTGAGTCATCGGCGAACAGTCCTTCCGCCTCCCGATCAACGAGCATGCGCTTCCCTAATATATTGTTCATATAATGATGGGATTTTAAGCGGAATGCTGCTTCGGGCCGACTTCTCGGAAACGGGATGGCTTCCAGCCGTTTTTCCGTGGGCTGGAACGATTCCGGTAACGGCTTGACGAGCAGTGTCACGTTCGGACGAGTGTAGCGTCCGTCGTAGAGTCCAAGTGGCGCCACCCCCGCGGACACGTTCAAGCGCACATACAGGTTCGGGGTCCCGTTTTGACGAACGACGTCTTGAATCGCCTGCTCCATCTCTTGTTTCGTATACGGTAAATCAATCCATAGTTCCGCTAAGCTCTTTTCGAGACGTTCCCAGTGAAGATCAAACAAGAACGGGATGCCATTGAACGTTCGAAACGTCTCGAACAGGCCCATCCCATATAAAAATCCGTGATCTTCCACCGGAATCGTTACTTCAGAGCTGCCCCGCAGTTCGCCATTATGCCAAAGCCACATGACGATACACCTCGACGAAATTACGAATCATGTCTTTGCCGTGTTCTGTCAAAACCGCTTCCGGATGAAACTGCACCCCTTCAATCGGTAACGTTTCATGCCGGAGTGCCATAATCTCTCCTAGGCCCGTCTCGGCCGTGACTTTCAAGCACGACGGTAACGAATCTCGTTCGACCGCGAGCGAATGGTAGCGTGTCACGATCGTCTGTTGCGGGATGCCGTTAAACAGCGTGTTTCCGTCATGTTGAATCGCTGACGTCTTGCCATGCATGAGCCGCTCGGCATGGACGACTTTTCCGCCGAACGCTTGAGCAATCGCTTGATGTCCGAGACAGACGCCAAGAATTGGGATGCGACCGGCAAACGCCTGAATCGCATCGATGCTGATACCCGCCTCACTCGGTGTGCACGGACCAGGCGAAATGACGAGATAACTTGGGGCGAGCGCTTCAATTTCCTCGATCGTGATGTCATCGTTACGACGGACGACGAGTTGTTCACCGAGCTCCCCAAAGTATTGAACTAAATTGTATGTGAACGAGTCATAGTTATCGATGAGTAAAATCATACCGTCGCCTCCGTCATTTCTTTCGCCGTCCATAGCGCTTTCGCCTTGGAAAGTGATTCGGCGTACTCCGCTTCAGGATCCGAATCAATCACAATCCCGGCACCCGCCTGAACATGGGCGATTCCGTCCTTCGCGACCATCGTCCGAATCGTGATGTTGAACACGAGGTCATCATCCCAACTAAGCCAGCCGTATGAGCCGGTGTAAATCCCACGCCGGACCGGTTCGAGTTCCTCGATGATTTCCATCGTCCGGATTTTCGGCGCCCCGGTGATGGTGCCGCCCGGGAACATCGCGCCGAGTGCTTCGGCTCCCGATACGCCGTCCCGCATCAAACCGCGCACGTTCGAGACAATATGTTGGACGTGCGAGTACTTCTCGATGACCATCAGTTCATCGACATGCACTGTCCCGTAAGCCGCGACTTTGCCCAAGTCGTTTCGTTCAAGGTCGACGAGCATGACGTGTTCGGCCCGCTCTTTCTCATTGTCGAGCAGCGTCCGAGCCAGTTCCAGATCTTCCGCCTCATCCCGGCCTCGCGGTCTCGTTCCGGCGATCGGACGGGTCGAGATGGCGGCGCCATGTTTTTCAATCAACAGTTCTGGTGAAGCCGACACCATCGTGAGCGAGTCGTCAACGAAATAACCCATATACGGTGAAGGGTTCACTTTCCGGAGCGTGTCGTAGATGTGACGCGGGTGTGCGAGCAGCGGTTCCGACTGCCGGACGCTCAAATTCACTTGGAACACATCGCCCTCGACGATGTAGTCTTGAATCTTTTGCACGGCCGCAACGAATTCATCCTGTGACAGCGAACGGGATCGCTCGACCGTTCCGCTCGTAAGCGGCGGAAACGCATAATGTGTTTCTGTTCGCCAAAGGGCGGCAAAGCGCTCGAGCTTCGCCTCCGCTTGCTCATCGGCCGTGACCATCACGTATAAGAGCGATTCTTCTTCATCGAAGACCGCTACTTCATCGAACAGCAAGAATGAAACGTCCGGTGTTGCCAAATCGTCTTCCGCTTGCCGTGGTAAACGTTCGAGGGTACGGGCTACATCATAGCTCACATAACCGATCATCCCGCCGAAAAATGGGGGAGCACCAGCTGGCCGCTCGGTAGCGTAACGGGCTCGTACCGTTTCGACGATGTCGAGCGGCTCACCGTACAGTGTTTCGGTCGCCTCTACTGTGACGAACGTTCCGACCCCATCTTTCACGTGAAGCGTAGCGAACGGTTCGACACCGGCCATCGTATAGCGACCGACTCGTCCACTCTCTAGCCACGCGTAGTTGTTCTTTCCTTCGGTCAATGTCATGTACGTGTCGTACATTTTCTCTTTTGTCATGCGCATGGTTTTGAACGCTGTTTGTCTCACGCCACATTCCCCCGTTCCACTGATTCATGCCTTTAATTGTACACAAGAAAAGGCAGTTACCGAAAGAAGTTGTCTCCCGGTAACTGCCGTTTGTTTACGAGCGTACGCTATCTGATTCTTCATCGAATTGATAGAGCGGTGTGCTGAGGTAGCGTTCTCCGTTTGACGGGATAATCGCCAGCACGTTTTTCCCTTTGCCGAGACGTTTGGCCGTATCGACAGCGGCAGCGATCGCCGCCCCAGACGAGATGCCTCCGAGCACGCCGTTCGTTTTGGCCGCAAGACGTGCGTATTCGAACGCCTGATCGGTCGTGATTTGAAGGACACCTTCATAAATCTCCGTATCGAGAATCGACGGGATGAACCCGGCCCCGATCCCTTGGATTTTATGCGGGCCTGGTTTACCACCCGACAAGACCGGTGAATCGACCGGTTCGACCGCTAGGATTTGAACGTTCGGATAGTGGGCTTTCAACACTTTACCCGCTCCCGTGATTGTTCCACCTGTCCCGACGCCGGCGATGAACGCATCGACTTGAAGACCTGACGCATCGAACGCGTCGACGATTTCAGGTCCCGTCGTCATCTCGTGCACGTTCGGGTTGGCTTCATTGTTAAACTGCTGCGGGAGGAAATAACCGTTTTGTTCAGCCTCTTCCGTCGCACGGCGAATCGCTCCGCCCATCCCTTCAGGACCCGGCGTCAAAATGAGTTCGGCACCGTAGCCACGAAGCAAATTGCGACGTTCCATGCTCATCGTTTCCGGCATGACCAAAATCGCTTTATAGCCTTTGGCCGCACTGACCATGGCGAGACCGATTCCCGTGTTCCCACTGGTCGGTTCGATAATCGTATCTCCTGGTTTCAAGACCCCTTCTCGTTCCGCCGCTTCAATCATAGCGAGCGCAATCCGGTCTTTTACGCTAGAGCCCGGGTTCATATACTCCAATTTCAAGTAAACCGTGGCATCTTCAGCGCCAGTCAATCCATTCAACTTCACAATCGGTGTCTTTCCAATCAAGTCTGTTACTGAATCTACGATACGCATTTCATTTCCTCCTCCATAATTCCGACTATTCCGATATTGTAATCATACCCTATCAGATTCAAAATATGCAATTTGGAGCAAAGCGGTCAACGTGCTTGTTGTTTCATCGTTTCTAATTGTTCCGCCGAGAAGTGGTATTTCTCGCCACAGAAGTGACAAACCGCTTCAGCGCCGCCATCCTCTTCAATCATGTGACGAATCTCTTCGGCACCGAGCCCGATAATCGCGCTTTCCATACGGTCGCGACCACATGTGCAATTGAATTGGACCGGCTTTTGATCCAACACTTCGAGGCTGTCGCCAAGGAGCATATGGAGCATCTCTTCCGGTGTCTTCTCTTCTCCGATGAGCACCGACACTGGCGGGAACGTCTTGAGCGCCTGTTCAAGCGCTTGAATCGTCTCTTCTGACGCATCCGGCATCAATTGAACGATAATGCCACCGGCCGCAAGAATCGATTCATCTTCTGGAAGGACGAGCACACCCGCACCGACGACTGACGGTACTTGTTCTGACGTCGCAAAGTAGTACGTGAAGTCTTCGCTAATCTCACCCGTTTGAATCTCAGACGAGCCGCCGACAAAGTCTTTCAAACCGAGGTCTTTAATGACCGAGATCGTCCCGCGTCCGACGGCTTCACCGACTTTCAACTTCGTCAAACCGTGATCATTCACAAACGTGCCGCCTTCGACACGAGGATGTGACACGTAACCGCGCACGTCTCCCGCCGTATCGGCATCGACGATGATTTTCCCAATCGGTCCATCGCCTTCGACTTTGAGCGTCACGCGAGCGGCGCCTTTTTGCATCGCACCGATCATCGTCCCGATCGTCATCGTGCGACCGAGCGCTGCTGAAGCGACCGGTGTCGTCTGGTGACGGAGTTGCGTTTCAAAGATCGTTTTTGTCGTCCGGACGGCAAACGCGCGGACTTCCCCGTTGAACCCGAGGGCACGGACGAGGTAATCGGCTTTCATTTGGTCAAGTAATGCTTGTTGTTCTGGTTGAATCATATCGAGTAACTCCTTTAAGTTTATTTCTGGTTGCGCTCATAGATGAGACGAAGCCCATCGAGCGTCAAAAATGAATCGACGACATCAATCGTCTCGGCATGCTCGCTAATCAAACGCGCGAGACCGCCCGTGGCGATCACGGTTGCTTCTCCGACTTCACGCTTCATACGACCGACAATCCCGTCGACTTGTGCGACATAGCCGTAATACGTCCCGGACTGCATCGCTTGAATTGTATTTTTCCCAACGACCGTAGGCGGTGTCGCGAGCTCGATGCGCGGCAGCTTGGCCGCCCGTTGATAGAGCGCCTCGACCGAAATCATGATCCCCGGTGAAATGATGCCTCCGTGATAACGGCGGTTCTCATCAATATAGCAGTACGTCGTCGCCGTTCCGAAATCGACGATGATGAGCGGTCCATCATACTTGGCAATTCCAGCAACCGCGTTGACGATGCGGTCCGCTCCGACTTCACGCGGATTATCAACATGAATGTCGAGACCGGTTTTTACGCCGGGACCGACGACAATCGGTCGGACGTTAAAGTAGCGCTGCGACATCTGCTCGAGCGGAAAGATGACCGGCGGAACGACCGAAGACAGAATCACACCGTCAATCTGATCGAATGAGACGTTCGAATGATCGAACAGTGATTTCACGAGCATGCCGTATTCATCGGTCGTTTTCGTGCGGTCTGTCGAGATGCGCCAATGATGGACGAGTGTCTCGCCGTCATACATCCCAAGGACAATATTTGTATTCCCAACATCAATCACTAAAATCATGATAGCGTTCCTCACTTTGTTGTCAATTACAGTTCGCTCGAATTATAACACGAAAAAAGACGAATGCCTTGTTTAGGGCATTCGTCTCTTACACTTACCGTGATTCGTTGTTCGGGCGTTCCGTCGGTGTCGCTTCCGGCTTATCGCCTTCAGGGACAACATCCGGCTTCGCTTCTTGAACGACTCCAGGCTGATCGATGACTTGTCCGTGCTTGACGGCCGCCTCATCTTTCTTCGCTTCGTCGCTTGCATCATCTTTCGATGGTTCAGACGGCTCTTCCGGTTCGTGCGGAAGGTATTCGCGCGTCTTAATCAAGTGACGAATCTGTTTCGAATCGAGCGTCTCGACTTCGAGCAACGTCTTCGCGACGAGTTCGAGATCGTCTCTACGATCCGTCAAGATTTGTTTCGCTTTCGCGTAACAACGGTTGATGATATCACGAATCTCGAGGTCGATGTCTTGTGCAATCGCATCCGAGTAGTTCTGTTCCGTTTGGAAGTCACGGCCAAGGAAGACTTGTCCACCATGGTTTGACCCAAGTTGGAGCGGCCCGAGCTTGTCGCTCATCCCGTAATCCATGACCATCTTCCGGGCGATACCAGTCGCACGTTGGAAGTCATTACTTGCTCCTGTTGACACTTCACCGAAGATGACGTCTTCCGCCACGCGGCCCCCGAGGAGACCGACGATTTTATCTTCAAGCTCAGGTTTCGTCATGAAGTAGCGATCTTCTTTTGGAAGCATGACGACATAGCCGCCTGCGTTACCGCGAGGAACGATCGTCACTTTATGCACTTCATCTGCATTCTCAAGTTCAATCCCGATAATCGTATGACCCGCTTCATGATAGGCGACGATTTGTCGTTCTTTCTCCGAGATGACACGGCTCTTCTTAGAAGGACCGGCGATGACGCGGTCAATCGCTTCCTCAACATCCACGACTGATACCGCTGAACGGTCAGACCGGGCTGCGACGAGCGCTGCTTCGTTCAATAAGTTTTCAAGGTCGGCACCTGAGAATCCAGGTGTCCGCTGCGCGATCGACTTCAAGTCGACAGTCGAATCAAGTGGCTTGTTGCGCGCATGAACTTTGAGTACCGCTTCACGGCCTTTAACATCCGGACGATCAACCGTGATTTGGCGGTCAAAACGGCCTGGACGAAGAAGGGCCGGGTCAAGAATATCCGGACGGTTCGTCGCGGCAATCATGATAATGCCTTCGTTGTCACTGAATCCATCCATCTCGACAAGAAGTTGGTTAAGCGTTTGTTCACGCTCGTCATGGCCACCACCGAGGCCGGCGCCACGTTGACGTCCGACCGCATCGATTTCATCGATAAAGATGATACACGGTGCGTTCTTTTTCGCATTCTCGAACAAGTCACGTACACGTGACGCCCCGACACCGACGAACATTTCGACGAAGTCAGAACCTGAGATTGAGAAGAACGGTACACCGGCTTCTCCTGCAGCTGCACGAGCGAGCAATGTTTTACCTGTTCCCGGAGGACCGACAAGCAAGACACCTTTCGGAATCCGTGCCCCGAGTTTCGAGAACTTACGTGGGTCTTTCAAGAATTCAACGACTTCGATGAGCTCCTGCTTCTCTTCATCCGCTCCGGCAACGTCTTCAAACGTCACACGGCGCTTCTCTTGATCGTATAATTTCGCCTTCGATTTCCCGAAGTTCATCACACGACCACCACCACCGCCACCTTGGGCTTGGTTGAGCAAGAAGAAGAATAAGATGAAGATGATGATGAACGGTAAGATCGCGAATACGATGCTGAACCAGCTACCACTCGACTCTGCTTCTTCGATTTGGATGTCGGTATCCGCGCGAAGTGACGAGAGCACTTCGGCGTATTCGGCCTCGTTGGCCGGGATATTCGTTTCAAAACGCTGATCTTCGTCTCCTGTTAGATCTCCTGTAATTGAGATGGCTCCCGGAATTTCTTGTACGGTTGCCGTTTCAATCCGACCTTCTTCCACATATTCCAAGAACTTCGAATACGTAAGCGTCTCGCTCTGGCTATTCGGGTTTTGTAAATATTGAAGGAACAAGATCAAGGCTAGGAAAATCACACCGAAAACTAAGGTGTTTTTCACTGCACGATTCATTCTCTGCCTCCTATTCCGAGAAACGATGTTCTCGCCCATTCAGTATATGTGTATACTTTGGGTATTTCTTTTATCTTAACACGACGCATTTTCAAAAGAAAAACGTTAGCCCCCGTAAATGCTCGGCTTGAGCACACCGACGTACGGAAGGTTACGATATTTCTCTTCGTAATCGAGACCATAGCCGACAACAAACTCGTGCGGAATAACGAAACCGCTATAATCTGCCGACAATCCGTTCTTGCGGCCCGTCGGTTTATCGAGAAGCGTCACGATTTTAACCGATTTGGCTTTGCGGTACTTGAGCAGGTCGACGAGATAACCGAGCGTGAGTCCACTATCAATGATATCTTCTACAATCAAGATGTCGCGTCCTTCTACAGATGTATTTAAATCTTTTTCAATTTTAACTTCACCCGTCGATGACGTTCCGCCATGGTACGTCGACACGTCCATGAAATCCATTTCTAAATGGATGTCCATTTCTTTGACGAGGTCTGACATGAATGGCATCGCACCTTTTAACACGCAGACGAGGAGTGGAAACTCTTCTTTATATTCTTCGCTAAGTGTTGTAGCGAGTTCTTTCACTTTACCTTGAATCTCTTCGCTTGAAATCAGTACTTTCTCCATATCGTTCATTAATGACATCTTAAAATCCTCCTCTTTCTTATCCGACACAATCATCATTTTACCATTAATCGTGGGCACATCGCACCCGACTTATCCGGAAAATCGGAAACTCTTACCCCTACTATAGCGATAATCCGTCCCGTTGCGTCAACTACCAATGGGACAAAAGGCCGTTTTTCTCGCGGAATCTTCGCGTCAATGAAGATGCGGGCGACTTTTTTCGTCCCGATGGACAGTTTCATTGCATCTCCAGCCTCGACAGAACGGATGATCAACGGCAACTCGATCGCCTCGAGCGGGATGCCATGTGCCTCTTCGACGATTTCAAGTGAAAATCGACTCTCACCGAACGTTACGCATGCCGGGAACGTCGTCACCACTAGTTCAGTCGGGAGAGGCAGCGGTCGATCGGTTGTCTGCAATGACAAGTTTCCACCTTGTTTCCAAAGTTGCCACGGACCTTCTAAATCAAAGTGTCCTGACCCTCGTGGATTCTCAAGAAGACGTTCCATCGCTTCTCCTACCTCTACCCCATATCGAGTAGAGAGCAATCGCCCCACGACGTGTCGCTCAAACCGATCTAAACCGAGCACGTCGTCTAGTTTCACATGAAACGCTTTCATCTCAAAATGAACTGAGGTATCCATCCACATCTCCATCCGTCGATAACGAGCGTCCCATAGTTCGCGCTGGCGCCTTGCCGTCTCGCTCACGACGTAAACGAGATCCGGTCGAGCGGCGAGGAGTTGCGGGACGAGCTGATGCCGCAGCTTGTTTCGTAAGTAATCCGCTTCGGCATTGCTCGCATCTTCTCGCCATTCGAGACGATGTCGATTGGCGTAGGCAATCAGTTCCCGCTTCGGTTCCGATAAGAGCGGACGAACGAGTTCTCCTCCTGCGAACGGACGACGCTCAGGAATCCCCGTCACTTCGACGACGTTACGCTGCAGTTGAATGAGGACGGTCTCGAGTTGGTCATCCGCGTGATGGGCCGTCATCAGTTGTGTATAGTCGAACTTCTGCATAACCTGTTCAAAGAACGCATATCGTGCCGTCCGGTAACTCGCCTGCGAACCGCCGTTCGGGAAAGCGAGCCGTTTGCCATGAAATGGCACGTCGTACTTGTCGGCCAAACGTCGCACAAATTCATACTCTTCATCCGACTCGGGACGCAGTCCATGATGGACATGGGCCACGCCCACTTCCATACCGTTCCGAATGACCCGATCCAACAAGACGACCGAATCGATTCCACCGGACACGGCAACCAATACTCTCGTCATCCGTCCGCCTCCTTGATATAACAAAAGAAGCCATCTCGAGTGAGATGGCTTCTTTTCGCTTAGGTAAGTGACCCGTACGGGATTCGAACCCGTGTTACCGCCGTGAAAGGGCGGTGTCTTAACCGCTTGACCAACGGGCCTAAATAAAATGGTAGCGGCGGAGGGAGTCGAACCCACGACCTCACGGGTATGAACCGTACGCTCTAGCCAGCTGAGCTACACCGCCATGTTATTGTTGTGTCCTAAGCACATTTTCTATAATAACCAGTACCCACGCCAGTGTCAATTCTTTTTTAAAAGTTTTTTCACAAAAAAATCGTGTATAGTGTCGTCTTATCCACTATACACGATTTTCAGTTCGTTGTGCATCACGCTTCTGACGTCGTCAGCCGATATTTTTTCTTCCAAGCGATGCGGAAATATCCCCATAGCAGGAAGAAGCAAGCGGTTGAGACGAACGCCAAATAGATGATTGCTTGTTGCAGGTAGCTCCAGCCGTCCGCTGACAAGATTTCTTTATAGCCCGATACGGTGTATGTCATCGGCAACCAGGCGTTAAACGGTTGGAGGGCGCTCGGAATCAGTTCGAGCGGGAACGTTCCAGCCGACGTCGTCAATTGAAGGATCAATAAGACGATGGCTACGAAACGGCCCGGATTTCCGAGCGTCGTGACGAGTAGCTGCACGATTAAGAGGAACGTGATGCTGACGAGCCAACTGAATCCGAAGAACTGGAGTGGCGCCTCGACTTCAAGTCCGAGCAACATGACCATCGCCACATCCAAGACGAGCGCTTGAATAAATCCGATAACGAGCAACACACCTGATTTTGAGACGAGCCATGACAGGCTGCGTTTCGGTTTTCCAGCCGGATCGTACAGCGGATAGACGATCGAGAGCAAGAGCGCCCCGACGAATAGTCCGAGTGACATGAAGTACGGTGCAAAACCCGTTCCGTAGTTCGGGACCTTGTGAATCGATTCGTTGACGACCGTGACCGGTCCGGCCATCATGTCGACGTTATCGTCTCGGATGTCGATCGCGGCCGCTTCGGCCCCATCGGCGAGCGCGTCCCGTAACTTGCTGTTACCAGCCGCAAGTTCGGACACTCCGTCTGCGAGCTGGTCGCTACCTGACTGGAGGTCTTTACCGCCCTCTGCCAAACGTACAGCCCCGTTCGCGAGTGTATTCGTGCCCGCGCCGGCGCTCTTCGCCCCGTCTGCGAGTTTCGAACTCCCCTCTGACAAGGCGCCCGTCGCCTCGGTCAACTGCGTACTGCCGGACGCGAGTTCGGCGGTCCCGTCTTTCAACGCTCCGACGCCGGCGTTTAAGCGATTGCTTGCCGAAGCCAACTCTTTCGAACTCACGGCTGCCGTTTGCGCCCCTTGTTCCACTTGGGTCGACCCATCCGCCAACGCCTGTGCCCCGCTTGCGAGTTCGGCTTGTCCGTCACGTAACGTCACCAGTCCCGAAGCGAGTTCATTGGCACCAGCCTCTGCTTGCGTCAATCCGTCACCGAGCGCGGCCTGTCCTTCTTTCACACGCGTCGCTCCCGCGGACAGTGCATCGAATCCAGCGGCTGTCGCTGTTTGACCTTCCGCCAATTGGGCCACAATCGCCTGTAGCATCTCTGGTGAAGCAGGTTGCCCTGCCTCGGCGAGTGCTGACAGCTGGGTCATCAACTGATCTTGACTGGCCAACACTTCTGTTTTCATCTGACCGATTCCGGCCACGAGTTCCGTCTCTCCTGCCATCAAGGCGGCATTCCCTTCTTTCGCCGCCGTCATCGCGGCCGCCAATTCATTTGAACCGGCACTCAATTGCTCACTGCCGTCCTTCGAACGCTGAATCCCGGCCGCAAGTTGTTGAACGCCTTGATTGAGAGAAGCCGTCCCGCTGTGCAATTCCTCCAACTTCGAGGCGAACGTGTCTGTCCCTTCGACAAGTTGGCTCGTTCCGTCTTGAAGGGCAGACGCCCCGTCATTCACTTGACGTGCCCCGTCTGATAAGGCGGCGCTACCTGCATAAACTTGCTGGCTTCCCTTCGCCAACTCCGTCGTCCCTGTCTCGAGTTGGGCCACACCTTCATTCAGCCGACTCGCCCCGTCAGCCAATTCTTGTTGTTTTGAAGCGAGCAATGCGGTCCCGTCGGCCAATTGGGTCGCCCCCTGTTCGGCCGTCTGCGATCCATCTGCTAGTTTTCCCGCCCCAGCCGCCGCTTCATCGAGTCCAGCAGCGGCATCTTGAATCCCGTCACGCATCGCACTGACGTACTGTTTCGCGACTTCGGTCGACAGTTCACCTTTCACTTGCTCCATCGCGGAACCGCCGATTTGAGCCGCTAAAAAGTTATACGATTCATTGGCGATATATTTGAGTTCAAGCTTCTCAGGTTGTTCGCTGAGCGCCGTCGTCGCTTTTTCTGAGAAGTTTGCCGGAATCTCAATCGCCATGTAATAGTCATGATCGTTCAACCCTGACTCGGCTTCTTGTTTCGTCGTCTCGATAAATTCGAACGCCTCAGACGTCTTTAACTTCTCAACGAGTTCGTCCCCGACGGCAAGTTGCTCCCCGTCGAACGTCGCTCCCTGGTCTTCGTTCACGATCGCCACCGGCAAGTCTTTCATCTGTCCATACGGATCCCAAAACGCCCATAAGAACATCCCGGCATACATGAGCGGGACGAGTGCGACCGCGAGAATCGGGACCCAGACCCGAGGATTCTTCCCGATGCTTCTCCATTCCGCCAACCACAGTTTCCATCCATTCATTTTCATTCTCACCTTTCACTTATAAAACATAACTATTTTTTCATGTTCCCTATTGTGCTCGCTTCTCCGAAAAAATGCAACCCTTTTTAGTTATTTTTCATAACAAAAAAAGAATCAAAAAAAACCACAGACTATAAAAGTCTGTGGTTCGTCGTCTTCTTGAGGAAGACCGTCTATCGTTACGAGTAGAAGCTGATGGTTTACGAAGGGTTACCCGCGCTTGGCTCCACGTCCACCGCGTTTTGAGTCGGTTTGACGTTTTAACGTTGTCAAGCGCTCGTCGCTATCTTTCAAGAACTTGCTCATCAACGTATCGAACGTTTCTGGTTCACGGCGTACTTCACGACGTCCGCCGCCACCACGTGGACCGCCACCGCGAGGACCGCCGCCACCGCGTGGGCCACCTTGTCCTGGACCACCTGGGCGTGGGCCGCCTTGACCCGGGCCGCCTGGGCGTGGGCCACGAGAGAAACGCTCGCCGGCTGGGCGCTCTGGGCGTTCACTGACAGGACGATCGACGGCCTTTTTGATAGACAACCCGATTTTGCCATCGTTTTCGACGTTCAAGATTTTGACCGTCACTTCTTGACCGACCGTTAGAACCTCATTGATGTCTTTGACGTAAGAATCTGCCACTTCACTGATGTGCACCAAACCCGTTTTGCCATTTGGAAGCTCTACGAACGCTCCGAAATGCGTAATCCCTGTAACCTTACCTTGTACCTTGCTTCCTACTTCAATTGACATAAAATAATGTACTCCTTTTTTGATTGATTCCCTACAATTATACGAGTCGATTCGTCAACGGTCAACGAACCCACTTATTCCTCTGGTGAGAAGTAAAAAATAATCTCGCCATCTTTCGAGAACAACAACTCGTTGCGCGCTAGATTGGCGATGTATTCTTCGTCTTGTAAACGCTCGACCTGCTCTTTTAGTTCTGACTGTTCGTCCTTCGTTTCCCGAAGTTCGACTTGCGCTTCATTTTGTTTCCGTTCTTGCTCGGACACATATCCGACTTTCGAGAAGTAACTCTGACCGATGAAGACAATCATCAACAAAAAGAGAAGCGAGGCTGCAGCCAGGCGGCGTCGAAGATGGATACGTTGCCGGTTCTGTTCTTTTTCCAGCTGTTCTCTTCGTTCATCAAGAGCCCGAATCCGCTGTTTGCGTTCCATCGGGTTACGTCCATTCATCGAATCACCTTCCTCCTGTCCTGTTACGTTCAGTATACCTTTTTTTTACGCTTCCGTACCACTGTTCACCTTTTCTTCTTTGAGCAAGCGGTACATTTCTTTCGCGTCCTCTTTTCGAGCATGCTCGGCAATCGAGTCGATGACAACCGTGACGAGCTTGTTTCCGAAGCGAATTTGCAACTCGTCACCGACTTTGACGTCCGTGCTCGCTTTCGCCACTTGTCCGTTCAACTGAATTCGGCCTTGGTCGGCAACTTCTTTCGCCAATGTGCGCCGTTTAATCAAACGGGATACTTTCAAAAACTTGTCTAATCTCATAATCCCTTCTCCTTCGCTTCATCCCAGAGCCGATCCATCTCGTCGAGCGTCATCTCGTCGAGGGAGCCGTTCGCTTCAATGTATTCGAATCGTCTCTTAAATTTTTGGTTGGTCCGTTCGAGCGCCTGCTCGGCGTTCAACTTGAAATAGCGCGCCACGTTGACGATTGAGAAGAGGACATCCCCAAGTTCTCGTTCATCTTCAGGCTGACTTCTCCACTCGTGGAGTTCTTCTTCCAATTTCTCGAACGCACCTTGAACATCGTCCCATTCGAAACCGACTTGCGCAGCTTTCTTCTGCAATTGCTCGGCCCGCATCAAACCAGGTTGAGTCATGAGAACTCCATCTAGCTGCGATTTTCTCTTTTCCCCTTTTTCCACTTGTTTAATCGCATTCCAATTCGTCACGACGTCATCGGCATCGTTTACTGTCACGTCACCGAACACGTGGGGGTGACGGCGGACCATCTTCTCGCTGACGGCGCCAATGACGTCCCGGATATCAAAATAGCCTTCGTCCGCCCCGATTTGGGCGTGGAGCATGACTTGAAGCAAAACGTCACCGAGCTCTTCGACAATGGCATCATCGTCTTCCGCGTCAATCGCTTCAATCAACTCATATGCTTCTTCAAGCAAATATTTGCGGAGCGACTCGTGCGTCTGCTTCCGATCCCATGGGCACCCGTCCGGTCCGCGGAGCGTCGCAATGATATGCTTCAACGTCGAAAACTCGCGCGCCAAATGCGTCTCATCCATGAGCGGCGGCACATAGAGCGTCGTCAAGTTGTCGACTTCTGCCACGCGGTCCATCTCGTAGAGCGGGATTTCACTGACCCGCTCGCGTTTCGTCCCGGCGGCCGTCACGAGTTTAACGATGTGCTCATCTGGATAACGTTCCATCAACTGGACTTTCACGTCTCCGGCCACGAACCCGTCATACACTTGACCAATCAATACGTGTTGAGTCACTTGAATCCGTTCGACATCGAGCGCGGTCGCATCGAGTAATTGGAAGCCGTTGATGGGATCGATGCGGAGGGCTTGGAACATGGCGTCCAAAAAGCTCTGACCGCCGAGAAACGTGACGTCCGCACCTTGTTCGACGAGCAATTCGACCGTCCGCTCCGCCACGAACGGATGTCCCGGTACGGCATAGGTGATGGCTAGCTCTTCACTCTTTTCAAGCAACGTCTCAACGATTTGTCGGTAGACGTCCTCGAACGTGTCACTCGCTTCGTAAATCGCATCAAACGATTCGAACGTCACGCCTTCCGCCTCAAGTTCGCTGACGACAGGGTGTTCTTTCGTGCGCAACCAAACGAGCGGTTGCTGCTTCAAATGACGATAGACACCGAGCGGTAGTTGATCAAGTTCGCCAGACCCGAGGCCGACGACCGTAATTCCGTAACTCATATCAGTTCTCCTTTTTTTCTAGCAGATTGATGAGACGACCTCCGAACGGGATCATTTCCCACTCGTCTATCGTCAAGATTTGTTCTTTCCATAACCGCCAGACATAAATGCCGGCCCCGAGCACGAGCATGAAGACGAGCCAGATGAGGGCATCGAGACGATTTGGCAGCCAGTTCATTATGATGACATTCAAACCGAACAAGACACCTCCCATTGGCGCCACCGTTTTGATGAGACGCCCATAGTGTCGAAATCGGAGCATGCCAAGCGGAATAATTTGATCGAGCCGATTGAAATTGAAGGCGGCCATCGTTAAAAAGGCAAGGGATGTCCCGAGGGCAGCCCCTTCGATGCCATAGGGAGGGACGAGCCACAGATTGCTGACGAGTTTAACACCGATCGCGAGGATCATACCGACAGTGGCCGTCCGTTCCCGGTCAATCGCCTGTAGGCACGTCATACTCGCCACGGCAAGCGAAGCAGCAAACGTACTTGTCGCCAACAGAACGAGTGCCATTGTCCCAGCGGCATTTTCGAATAAGGCAATGTTTAATGGAAGCATGACACCCATCAAGCCGATTGTGGCCGCAGCGGCGACCGTTGTCGTCACGCGAATCATCGAACTGAGTCCGGAAGAGGTCGCTTCGATACGACCGGCACGATAATGCCGCACCAAGTTCGGGACGTTTGCCATTCCGAGCGCCGTCGTGAAAAGAATCGCGAATTGAACGAGCGGATAGCCTCGGTCAAATACCCCTTTGCCGACTTTCGCGGCGTAGTCCCCACCCATTAGATTGACAATCGTGAACGAGTCGACGAGTTGCATCCATAAAATCCCGAGCGAGGCGAAGCCAACGGCAAAGCCGGTCGTCAGTAAAATACGAAGGACAGACCGCAACGTCGCACGTTGGACCGGGACGACCCGCAGCTTCTTCGTCCACAACGATAAGATGATAATCGCCACCACACCTCCGACGAGCGTCGCCGCGTACGCGTACCGGCTCAGCGTATAGGCGTCTTGTCCAAAGCGGACACCAATCAACAGAGCGACGAGCAGAACTGTGACACGGACAAGGTTCTCGAGCACTTGCGAGATGGCGCTCGGCCTTAAGTCATCGACCGATTGGAACGAACCGCGGAGCACCGCCAACGCGGGCATAAGCAAATAGCTGAGGCTGATCACGCGTAACGTCGGTGCGAGCTGCATGTCACCGAGAAGACGGGCAATCGCCGGTGCGAGCATCCACATCGCGACGACAAGGGCGAAGCCGAGGCCGAGTAAGACATAAAAACTCCCCCACAACACCTCGAGCTTGCGTCTTGGCCCTTGGGCCCCGACACCAATTTTCGCAATCACGACCGGCATCGCATACATGCCGAGCGAGGCGACGATCGCAGCAAACGGGTATACCGTCTGATAGGCGTATAAGCCAAAGTCTCCCGCGATGTTTTGGTACGGGACCCGATAAGCGAAGCTGATGAATTTTGAAAGATAGCCCGCAAGCGCAAATAAGACGACCCCGGTCGCAAATTTACTTGGCGACCGCATGCGCCAACCTCTTCACAAGCTCCTCGAGTACCGTATCGGCATCGTTCAACAGTTCGATGACCGGCATCCTGCCGCTAAGCGACAACTTGAGAGCACCGTTGTCTTGACCGACGCCAAGTTTCCGACCGAGCGGCATCGTCCATTCCATGAACGACGGCACGTCGAGCGCTGTCGTCGATTCGAGCGACAATACCATCTCAATGCGACCCGGCGTCTGTTTGATGCGGGCCACTTTCGCCATTTCCCCATAAATGCGCAGACGCGTCAGTTGGATGAGGAGGGCGACAGGCTCCGGGAATTCCCCGAACCGTTCGATCAACTCGTCTTGGAGGGCGAACAGCGCCTCTGGTGTATCGACATATTTGAAGCGTTTGTACATCTCGATTTTCAATTCGCTGTCTGACAAATACTCGTCCGGGATATACGCGTCCGCTTGGAACGCGATCTCCGGTTTGAAGACGACTTGTTTCGCCTGGCCGCGCATCCGGTCTTTCCGTTCTTCGATGGCTTCGGACAACATTTGCGAGTATAAGTCGAATCCGACCGAATCGATGAACCCGGACTGTTGGGCCCCGAGCAGATTGCCGGCACCGCGAATCGATAAGTCGCGCATCGCAATCTTGAACCCGCTCCCGAGCTCCGTGAACTCCTTGATGGCCTGTAGCCGGCTCTCCGCGACCTCGGTTAAGCGTTTATCTTTCCGATACGTGAAGTAGGCGTAGGCGATTCGGTTGGAACGGCCGACACGACCGCGCAACTGGTACAACTGTGACAGTCCCATCTTGTCCGCATCGTGGACGATGAGCGTGTTCACGTTCGGAATATCGATGCCGGTCTCGATGATCGTCGTCGAGACGAGCACGTCGGCTTCTCCTTCGAGGAAGCTGATAAGCTGGCTCTCGAGTTCGGTCTCGGTCATCCGACCGTGTGCCGTCGCGATCCGTGCTTCCGGTAACAAAGCGCGAATCTCTTCAGCCTTCCGCTCGATACCTTCGACCCGGTTATAGAGGAAGAACGCCTGCCCGCCTCGCGCGAGTTCACGCTCGAGTGCCTCACGCAAGACGATACCGTCGTATTCCATGACGTACGTCTGCACCGGGTAGCGGTTCTCCGGCGGTGTCTCGAGGACCGACAAGTCCCGAATCCCAATCATCGACATGTGGAGCGTCCGCGGGATCGGTGTCGCCGTCAGCGTCAAGACGTCGATATTTGTCTTCAACTGTTTGAGCCGTTCTTTATGTTTGACCCCGAACCGTTGCTCTTCATCGATGATGACGAGTCCGAGGTCGGCGAACGTCACATCTTTCGACAAGACGCGGTGCGTCCCGACGACGACGTCAATCGTCCCTTCCTTTAGACCTTTCTTTGTTGCCGCCATCTCGCTTTTTGAGCGGAAACGGCTCATGACCGAGACGTTGATTGGAAACTCACTGAACCGTTCGAGCATCGTCTCGTAGTGCTGTTGTGCGAGTACGGTCGTCGGCACGAGGAACGCGACTTGCTTCCCAGCGAGCACGGCTTTGAACGCGGCTCGAATCGCCACTTCCGTCTTTCCGTAACCGACATCGCCACAAAGGAGACGGTCCATCGGCCGTGATCGTTCCATATCGGCTTTGATCTCGGCGATGGAACGGACCTGGTCTTCTGTCTCTGCGTACGGGAACGAGCTTTCAAACTGACTCATCTCCTCGTCATCGGGCGGGAACGCATAACCGACGGACGCTTCCCGCGCCGCGTACAGCTTGATCAGCTCGTCGGCGATATCTTCGACCGATTTGGCGACTTTCGATTTGACCTTCTTCCACTCGGTCCCACCGAGTTTATATATCTTAGGCTCTTTGCCTTCCGCCCCGACGTACTTTTGGACGAGATCGATTTGGTCGACCGGGACGTAGAGCGCATCGTCACCGGCATAGACGAGATGTAAGTAGTCTTGATGAATGCCGCCGACTTCAATCGTTTTGATGCCTAGGTACTTCCCGATCCCGTGATGGATGTGGACGACGTGGTCGTTCGGCTTCAACTCTTGATAACTTTTAATCCGTTCGGCGTTCGTCAAATTCTTCGTCTGACGTTTTCGCTTCGTGACGCGTTTGAACAGCTCTTCTTCGGAGACGACGACGAGGCGACTCGTCGAGAGCTCGAATCCGCCCTCGATTTGTCCAATCATGACGTGGACATGACGCGGCAACAACTCGCCGTCCACATTTGTGAACGTTGACGAGATGCCATAGTCTTCAAGTAATGCTACCACCTTGTCGGCCCGCGTTTGATCCCCTGCTAAGAAGACGAGACGATGGTCACCTTGTTGCCAACGTTCGACTTCTTGCTTCAGCAAGTGCATCTGCCCGTGAAACGCCGGGAGCGGACGGCAACTGAGGTGGACCGTGTTCGTTTCCGGAATCCCCGACCGTCTCGACGGGAGGAGCGAGAACGCCACTTGCTTCAAATCACGAAACACTTTATGCATCGGGACGGCAAGCGTATAGTTGCTGACGGATTCCCCGCGTTCGATGAGCGACGAGAACCATTCGGCTTCCTCGCGATCTTGCACGTCGGCGGCGTCTTCAATCCGGGCCACTTCATCTAAAATCAAAACAGCATCCGGTCCGACATAGTCGAGGAGTGTCGAGCTATATAGCAGCGGCGTGTACTTTCCAACTTTTTCGGGCGCCTCACCTCGGCCGAACTGTTCGATGTCCCGGGCAATCCCGTCCTCGAGTGCTTGACGAATCGTCTCCGTCTCAATCAACGAGAGCGTCCGATCATATTGACGTTCGAGTGCCTGTCTAGCTTTTTTCAATTGTTCTGTCGAAGCGATAAACTCGGTCGCCGGGGGAATGACCGCTTCGGCGACGACCCCTAGTGAGCGTTGTGTCTCAGCATCAAACGTAAAAATCGAATCGACCTCGGTGTCGAACAAATCGATGCGATACGGACGCGCCTCCGTGAGCGGATAGACATCTAAAATGCTACCGCGGACGGAGAATTCACCCGGTGCGGTGACGGTAGCCGTTCGTTCATATCCGAGCGTGATCAGCGTCTCGGCAAACGGCTTCAAATCAAGCTCTTGACCTGGTTTGATGACTCGATGGCTTGCCCGCCAGTCCGTCGGGCTCGGAATAAAGCGACGTAACCCACCGAGTGGCACGACAAGGACGCCTCCCGTTTCGTCAAGGAGACGTGTTCGAGCTTCAATCCGTGCGGCAAGAAGTTCTGGGCTCGATGTGAGTGACAGTTCTCCAGCGAGCGTCTCATCGATCGGATAAAGCAATGTTTGACTCGGGCCGACGAGCGACTCGAGCTGATCGTACATTTTTTGGGCTTGGTACATGTTATGTGTGACGACCACGAGACGTCGGGGCGAATTTTTCGCCAAACCTGCCAACACGAGCGCTTTGGCACTCGTCGTCAATCCGGTGACGAGTTGACGATCAACTTTTGGCAACCGCTCCCGAATCACATTCGTCTCAGGCAATGCCAACATGAATTTCTCTAAAGCATTCATTTTGATTTCCTCCACCTCATACGACAAAAAAGGGTACGTTGACCCTTTAGTTATATCGATTCATGAGCGCGATCCATTCCGTGTCCACAAAATCAGTCGCGGCGGACACCGCTTGATCGAGCGTATCATTCAATTCTGCCATATCTTCTTTCCGGTAGTTCATGAGCACCCAATCGACGACTTTAATCGGATGCGGCGGACGACCGATGCCGAGTTTCAGACGTTTGAAATCTTGGGTTCCCAGGTGTCGAATCAGCGACTTGATGCCGTTATGTCCACCGGCACTGCCTTTCGGACGGAATCGCAGTTTCCCTGGCACCATGTCCAAGTCGTCATAAATGACGAGCAAGTCATCAATCTCAATCTTATAATAATCTAAAATCGGACGTACCGACTCCCCTGATAGATTCATGTAGGTGAGCGGTTTGACGAGGACGACACGTTCTCCATTGATTCTTCCCGTTCCGATCAATGCTTTAAACTTGGCTTCATCAAGTTGAATCCCATGTTTGTCAGCTAAGCGATCAATCGCTAAAAAACCGACGTTGTGACGGGTCATCTCATACTTTTTGCCTGGATTCCCGAGGCCGACGATACATTTCATCTTATTCCTCCTGAACAAAAAAGCCCAAAGGCGAACGCCTTCGGGCCTCGTTTTTTAATCGAACAGCGTGCTCACCGATTTGTGCTCGTGGACACGCATGATCGCTTCCCCAAGCAAACGGGCAACCGACATCTGCTTGATTTTGCTCGAACATTCGCGACCTTCTAAATCGATTGTGTTCAAAACGACGAGTTCTTTGATTGACGAGTTGTCGATCCGTTCCATCGCCGGTCCAGATAAGACTGGGTGTGTACACGAGGCGTACACTTCTTTTGCACCAGCTTGGACGATGGCATCGGCCGCAAGCGTGATTGTTCCAGCCGTATCGATGATGTCATCAATCAAGATGGCCGTCTTGCCTTCAACGCTGCCGACGATGTTCATGACTTCAGCCACGTTCGCTTCAGGACGACGCTTGTCGATGATGGCGATTGGAGCCTTCAAGCGTTCGGCAAGCTTACGGGCACGCGTGACGCCACCGTGGTCCGGTGAAACGACGACAATGTCTTTCGCTTTAAATTCATCTGTCTCAAAATACGTCGAGATGAGTGGAACACCTAATAATTGGTCTACTGGGATATTGAAGAAACCTTGGATTTGAGCAGCATGCAAGTCCATCGTGATTAAACGCGTGGCACCTGCAACCGTCAATAAATCAGCGACAAGTTTCGCTGTGATCGGCTCACGTGAGCGCGCCTTGCGGTCTTGGCGAGCGTAACCGTAGTATGGCATGACCACGTTAATCGTCCGAACCGATGCTCGTTTCAACGCATCGATCATGACGAGTAACTCCATGAGCGTTTCGTTCACCGGTGAGCTCGTCGATTGAATGATGTACACATCATCGCCTCGCACGCTCTCCTCGATGTTGATGTAAAGTTCTCCGTCGCTAAACCGCTTCACTTGGCAATCGCTGAGCGGGATGCCAATTTCCTTGGCAATCTCTTCGGCGAGTGGGCGGTTTGAGTTTAAGCTAAATAGGCGAATTTCACGTTCATATACAGTAGACATGTTTAGGATTCTCCTCCATCGTTTTCCATAATAATAGGCAGCAACTTATCGTTTCGTGTAACCTTCTTTATTTGTTTGGCGTTCGCGTGCAATCGCAAGCGCCTCTTCAGGAACGTCATCCGTGATCGTCGAACCGGCTGCTACAATTGAGCCTTTCCCGACTTTCACCGGAGCAATCAAGTTCACATTGCAGCCGACGAATGCATCGGCTTCGACGACCGTTTCGAACTTGTTCTTGCCGTCATAGTTGACCGTGATCGAGCCACAGCCGAGGTTGACTCGTTCCCCGATCGAAGCATCTCCGATATAGCTGAGATGTGATGCTTTCGCACCGTCTCCGAACGTTGATTTTTTGATTTCCACGAAGTTACCGACGCGCGTATTCGCGCCGAGGACTGCTTGTTGACGAAGGTGGGCGAACGGCCCGACCTGTGCTTCAGTTCCGACACGGCTGTCACTCACGACCGATTGACGAACCGTCGCACCGTCTTCGATGACGCTATTGCGGATATCTGAATTTGGACCAATCACGCACTCTGAACCGATAATCGTTTTCCCGAGAATGACCGTCCCTGGATAGATGATCGTATCCGAACCAATGACGGCATCTGGTGAGATGTATGTCGAAGCTGCATCCATGAATGTGACACCTTCACGCATGAGGCGTTCGTTCGTCCGCTTGCGCATGACCGCTTCAGCTTGTGAAAGAGCGACACGGTCGTTGACGCCGATCGTTTCATCGAATGTCGGCGCCGTGTATGCTGCCACGACTTCGCCTGCTTCTTTCGCAATCGAGATGACGTCCGGCAAGTAGTACTCACCTTGAGCGTTGTTGTTCCCGACTTGCTTCAATGCATCAAACAAGAGCTCGTTATCGAACACGTACGTGCCTGTGTTGATTTCACGAATTTCTAGTTCAGTGTCAGACGCATCTTTATGCTCGACGACTTTTGTGACGTTTCCGTCTTCCCCACGGATGACGCGACCATATCCTGTCGCATCGTCAGCGATGGCTGTCAGTACTGTCACTTTCGCTTGCTGGGCTTCATGATGAGCCAACAGCGCCTCGAGCGTTTCCGCTGTCAACAGTGGTGTGTCGCCGCAAACGACGAGCGTTGCGCCCGGTTTGCCTGCGAGTTCGCTTTCTGCCATCTGCACTGCATGACCTGTCCCGAGCTGTTCTTCTTGGACCGCATATTCCACGCGTGAGCCCAACGTCTCTTGTACCGCTTCAGCCCCATGGCCGACGATGACGATTTGACGACTGACCCCGATTTTGTCGAGTTGATCGACGACGTGTTCGACCATCGGTTTTCCGAGGACCGGATGAAGCACTTTATATAGCTTCGACTTCATGCGGGTCCCTTTACCTGCTGCCAAAATGACTGCAAAACGATCCATTCTTGATTCGCTCCTATCTCATATCGACTGTAATGTACTCAATTGTTCGGTTTTCTTCTACATTCAAATCTTATTTACACCGTATCTACTATATCGAAACCGTGACGTGGTTTCAACCGTTGTAACCATTCGTAACCAATGAAACGTAAAAAGGCAGCGGAAGGGTCCCCATCCGCTGTCAAAGATTACTCATTCATGGCATTGTATCGTGCTTGCGTCTCGGCAATAGCGACGTCCTCTTGGCCGTACGCCTCTAGAACAGCCGCCTCGACTTTTTGACGCATATCTCCATTAATCGGGTGAGCGATATCGCGGAAAATCCCTTCTGGCGTCCGCTTGCTCGGCATCGCTACGAAAAGACCGGTACTCCCTTCAATGATTCGAAGATCGTGTACCACAAATTCATGGTCGAGTGTAATGGAGGCCAGTGCCTTCATTCTACCTTCCGTCGCGACTTTGCGAATTTTTACGTCTGTGATCTGCATGTTTTGCATCCCCTTTTCATCGTTGTCTAGACCGTGGTGTACCTTCTAAAAGGTTGAGATGATTCCAAGCGAACCGATTGACTTCGTACGAATCTTATACCCTTTCATCATAAAACGAAATCAAATTTTTGCCAATCACTTTAAGAACTGTTCGACGTTTCCTCGCGAAATGGTGACGAGTCCTTCATCCGAATCGACGTTCGTCAATTTCATCAAACTGACGTATTCGCTTACCATCTTCTTCTCGGCGCCTTCCGCTTCCATGAGGACACCGACACCCGCGAGGTTCGCCTCGAACTCATTCAAGAGACTCATCATCCCGCGAATCGTACCGCCCGCTTTCATGAAATCGTCAATCAACAAGACGTTCGCGCCACGCGGCAAGCTGCGACGAGCGAGCGCCATCGTGCGAATCGCCTTTGACGAGCCTGATACGTAGTTGATGCTGACCGTCGAACCTTCGGTGACACGACTGTCAGAACGAACGATGACGAACGGGACACCAAGTTGCTCGGCGACAGCGTACGCGAGCGGAATCCCTTTTGTCGCGATCGTCATGACGACGTCAACTTTACGATCGGCGAACACAGAGGCGAAGACTTGCCCCATCGGCTTCACTTGACGCGGGTTCCCGAGGACATCTGTCAAATAGAGATAGCCTCCCGGAAGCAACCGTTCCGGTTTCGACAATTGCTCACATAGGCCGTCAATCATCGAGAGCGACTTTTCCTTGCTCCAGCCTGGAATGAACATGACGCCGCCGGCTGCCCCTGGCACTGTGACGAGTTTTCCCGTGCCATCATGCGAAAGCATTTCACTGACGATGACCAAATCTTCACTGATGGATGATTTGGCTGCTTTATAACGACTCGAAAACATCGATAATGAGACGAGCTGGTGTGGATGGTCCAGCAAATAACGGGTCATATCGACTAGACGACCACTTCTACGAATTTTCATACGGATTCCCCTTCACTTCTTCAATAATAGACGAATGTTCTAAACAGAATATATCATTCTCATTCGTCTTTGTTCAATGTTTTTTGCCGAGAATCCGAACGACGAACACTTCAGAACAAAATCCCTTCAGTCCATTATAGACACGATGTGCTTTTTGCTCGTGCTCAATCAATGCGAATACCGTTGGACCGCTGCCGCTCATGAGGACACCATCCGCTCCGCAGTGCAGCATCGTCTCTTTGATTTGGCGAACTTCCGGATGAAGTTCGAGCGTGACCGCCTCGAGGGCGTTTCCGAGATGTGAGCAGATGCCAGCGAAATTTCGATGCCGAATCGCCGTGACCATCGCCTCGGTGTTCGGATGCACAATCTTTTCCATCTGCACGGCACGATAGACGTCAGCCGTCGACACTCCGATTTTCGGCTTCGCCAATACGACGTAGCACGGCGGCGGTGACGGAATCGTCTCCAGCTGTTCGCCGCGTCCGCGCGCGATGGCAGTTCCTCCCATGACACAAAACGATACGTCCGATCCGACGGCGGCTCCGAGTTCGGCCAACTCTTCTAACGAGAGGCCAAGGTCGAACAATTCGTTCATACCCCGAAGTGTAGCCGCCGCATCGCTCGAGCCGCCAGCTAACCCTGCCGCCACTGGGATTTGCTTATCTAATACAATTTCGACACCCTGTTTGATATTGAATCGCTTCCGTAACAGCTCAGCCGCACGATAAGCCAAATTTCGATGGTCGTTCGGCACGTAGGCATGCTCGGACTGAATCCGAATCTCATCTGTATCGAGCACAGTCAATTCTAACCGGTCCGATAAGTCTACTGTCGTCATTACCATTTCCACTTCATGATAGCCATCTGTCCGCTTCCCAAGGACATCGAGCGTCAAGTTGATTTTTGCCGGCGCTTTCACACTGATCGTGCGCATATCGTTCACCCTTCCCATGTATCTCCTGTTCGCCATTGTACCGTAAACGAGCGCACAAAAAAAGAAGCAGCTGCCAATGCATCCGCCCCTCATTTATCGTTCAATTACTGAATTCAATTTTAACTGTATCCGTTAGGACATCAGCGTAGCTATATGAGACACGTTCCACGTTATGATGGTCTTCATCCAATTTGACGACGAACACCGCGGGATACGTCTCAACGAGCGTTCCAAACCGAGTAACGACTTTCTTACGACCGCCGTTTGCTTTCAACGTCAATCGTTCTCCAACATGCGATTCGAGTTTCTGTCTGATTTCTTGCAACGTCTTTGGCATACGCTTCACCTCACTGCTACAAGTATAACACATTCAAAAACAAAAATAAAGATTAATATTATATCGATTCGTTATCCGGTCGTCAACTGTTTTTAAGTGGTAAAATTGTGTCAGCTAACCGTGCAAACTCCTCAAGCGAAAGCGTTTCGCCTCGCCGTTTCGGGTCGATTCCGGCTTCACCTAAAAACTGTTCGATTTCCATTTTTTTGTCTTTCCCGAGGTGATTCGTCAAGTTATTTAAGATCGTTTTTCGACGTTGTGCGAAACTGGCCCGGGCAAGCTCGAAGAAGAAGGCTTCATCTTTCACGTCGACCGCCGGTTTGGGACGCATCTTCAACGTGATGACCGCTGAATCGACGTTCGGGGCCGGCATGAACACGCTTTTTGGAACAATAAAGCTCACGTTCGCCTCCGCGTAATATTGGATCGCAATCGAGAGAGAACCGTATGCTTTCGTCCCAGGCTTCGCTCCAATGCGCTCGGCAACTTCTTTTTGAATCATCATGACGAGTGAACGGAACTTGATTTGGCTTTCCAGTAAGCGCATGATAATCGGCGTCGTCACATAATACGGCAAGTTCGCCACAACCGAGATGTCTTCGATTCCTTGACTGAAAAACTCACGCTCGACGATGTCTTGAATATCGAGCTCGAGGGCATCGCCGTGGATGACATGCACATGTGGATAAGGAGACATCGTATCTTGCAGAATCGGAAGCAGACGTTGGTCGATTTCGAGGGCGACGACCTTTTTAGCCCGCTTGGCAGACTGTTCCGTCAATGACCCGATGCCGGGACCGATTTCAAGAACCCCGCTCGCCTCTCCCAGCTCCGCGGCATCCACGATTTTATTCAAAATATTTAAATCGATTAAAAAGTTCTGCCCAAGCGACTTTTTGAAAGAGAAGCCGTGACGTTCTAGAATTGATTTCGTGCGTTGGATTGTTGCAATGTCTTTCAATGATTTTCCTCCTCTAACTGAGCCAGTGCCCGTTCCCATTCCTCAATCGTGACCCGTAACGCTTCCACGCGCTTTACAAACTGTTTGGCGTTCGGTTCACCGATTCGGAGTAACACGCCGAGCCGTTTACGACGGCGCGCAGCGTCCGCTCCGCCAATCAAATCGGCTTCGAGCACCATCTGGCGGGTGACGAGCGGCATGTCAGTCTCAACTCGCTGTTCATACACCGCTTCGAGTACACGGCGAATCGTTGCCGGTGAAGCATGCTCGACCCCAATCTTACCACGTTTATCTTTCGCTTCGGCCCGAGGTAAATAGGCATGCTTACATCCTTTAACCTGCTCCTCGACGATGGCCCGGATTCGGTCACCCGGGTAGTCTGGGTCCGTCAAAATGATAACGCCGCGCGTTTCTTGGGCGCGTTTGATTCGTTCGATCGTCTGTTTCGAGACGGCAGATCCGTTCGTTTCAATCGTATCGACGTCATATACTTCTTGAAGCCGCGTCGTGTCATCTCGACCTTCGACGACAATCACCTCTTGTATTTTTTCACGCATCATCGTTTCCTTCTTTCTCTTCTTGCTTCGGGATAACCCAAATCGTGAGCGGCTGACGCCCAAACGTTACCGCTTCTTCTTTCGTGTCCATCATCAAGTCAATTTTATGACCTTTGATCGCACTGCCTGTATCTAAAGCAATCGCCATGCCAAACCCTTCAACGTACACACGTGTGCCAAGAGGAATAATAGCGGGGTCGACAGCAATGATTCGCATCCCTTCATACAAAATCGTATCCGTCACATCATAACCACTACGGGTCAGAACCCTGTCATCAAATGTGACCGTGTCTTCTGCATTGTTCGTATACGCGGTCGCTTCGACGAGAAGTTGTTTCGCGGAAGTGAAGTCCAGCGCATCCTCGGCACGAGGTGTCTCTTCGATTTTAATCTCTGCTTCCTCTCGAAACGGACTCGACGGTTCGGCCGTGGCGGTCGTTTCTTGATTCGTTGCCGGTTCAATCTCCGGTTCGGCCACGACTTTCGTCCCACGTTTAATGATTTGAGGGCGTACGCTTTGTAGCGTTTCCACGCTCGTTTCGGTCCGATTTGTAATTGTACCATTTTCCACTGTCAGTGCATACCGCGTCCGTTCGAGTCCCGGGATGCCGACTTGCACGACTTCGGTCTCTCCAAATTCGAGCGTATCGTCCTCTTCCATGACGATTTCAAACGGGATGAGACGACTCTCATATTGTACGACGTCTCGACTCACATTGACGCTGATGGTCATTCCATCCCGTACCGGTGTCGTGAGAGCCGGGACGACCGTATCTTGGTCAGAAACCGTCACATTCGCCTCCCGTAACGCCTGTTCGACAGTTTGAGCCATCGTATACAAGGTCTTCGCCTCGTCCCCGACGATGACATCGAGGGCGACGACAGGCTGGTAGCGAATCGTCATCCCTGATGTGACCGGTGCACGTACGCCCGGGTACACGTCGTCCCCTTCGCGTACACTCACTCCATAACGAAGCAACACGTCTTTGACGGTCCGTTCACGCGTCTCGATCGTCTCGACCTGGCCATAACCGATTTGAAGCGACACGGTACGAGCTCGTTCGATATGAATCACTCGATCCGTCGGGACGTCGGCACTTAAGGCGGGAGTCACCATATCCGCCTCGTCGATCACGATACCGGTCTCGTCAAGCACTTCTAGCACCGAATCGCCGCGGCTTTCATGCACGGTTGTCACGCCGTCGTCGACGATGGTGATCGGTTCAGGCTGCATCGCCATATAGGCGAACACTGCCGTCGCTACGACACCAATACTCAAGATGATGCGCCTGAACATCATGGGAGACGGAATAGGCGCTTCGCATTGGCTGTCGTTGCTTCAGCGAGCGCGTCGTAGGACATGTCACGTAGCGATGCAATCTCTTCGGCGACGTACGTGACGTAAGCGGGTTCGTTCCGTTTACCACGGAACGGCGTCGGCGTTAAATACGGGCAGTCCGTCTCGACAAGGAGCCGATCGAGCGGGACTTGTTGCGCCACCGCCTTCGGGACTTTAGCGTTTTTGAACGTCACTGGTCCTCCGAGAGAGATATAGAAGTTCAAGCGCAGACAGCGTTCCAACAATTCGACGGACATGCTGTAACTATGGAACACGCCGCCTACCTCTTCGGCATGTTCTTCCTCTAAAATATCGAGCACGTCGGCTGTCGCTTCCCGATTATGAATCACGATGGGCATGTTCGTCCGCTTCGCGATAGCGATTTGTTGCCGGAACACGCGTTGTTGGATATCTTTCTCCGACTTGTCCCAATGGTAATCGAGACCAATTTCCCCGAGCGCCATCACTTTCGGATGAGCCATTAGCGTCTCGATTCTCTTCAAATCAGCATCCGTACAATCGACGGCATCAACCGGATGCCAGCCAACGATGGCATAGATATCCTCATACGTTTCCGCGAGCTCGATTGCCCGCGTGATGGTCGGGTTATCGAATCCGACGACGAGCATCGGGGAAACGCCCGCGGCACGAGCCCGCTCGATTGTCGCCTCGACATCCTCATTGAACTGCTCGGCATTGATATGGGTATGCGTATCAATCAACATGGTGCTTCCTCCTTATATAGACAAAGAGGGAGACCGAAGTCTCCCCCAAACGATTATTTGACGACGGCCCCGTTCGGCATATTCTCAGATACGGTCGCAAGCTCAAGCTTGCCGTCTTTATCAGCCGCTAAAATCATCCCTTGTGACAACTCGCCACGTAGTTTGACCGGCTTCAAATTGGCGACGACGATGACTTTCTTCCCGACCAAGTCTTCTGGCGCATACCATTCGGCAATGCCTGAGACGATTTGACGTGTCTCGCTACCAAGGTCGACTTGAAGCTTCAACAGCTTCTTCGCCTTCTTGATTTTATCGGCCTCGACGATTTGACCGACACGGAACTCGACTTGGTCAAAGACGTCAATCGTGATTTCTGGACGGACGTCCTCATCCTCAGCATCGCTCGCCTCCACTTCGGCTTCCTCGACACGTGCTTTCGATGCTTGACGCATCATTTCCTGAATTGCATCGATCTCTTCTTTTACATCACGACGTGGGAAAATCGGTGTCCCGTCGGTGACGACCGCTCCATCGAAGGCCGCAAACGTATCGAGCGCTTCCCATGACATGTCTTTTCCTTCAAGACCGAGCTGGCGGAACATTTCTTTCGGTGCCCGTGTCATGAACGGTTGAATCATGACCGCCACATGGCGAAGTACGCCGGCCAGATGCGTCATCACGGATGCGAGTTCACCACGCTTCGCTTCGTCCTTCGCAAGGACCCACGGTTGCGTCTCATCGATATATTTATTGGCACGGCTCACGAGTTGCCAAATGCTTGTGAGCGCGACGGAAAACTCCATGTGTTCCATGGCCGCTTCCGTCTTCTCTGTCGTCTCATTGACAACTTGAAGAAGCGAGGCATCAAACGCTGTTACGTTGCCCGCATAAGCAGGGATCTCGCCATCGAAATACTTCTTAATCATGGCCACGGTCCGGTTGAGCAGGTTACCGAGGTCATTGGCAAGGTCAAAATTCAAGCGATCCACAAACGCTTCCGGTGTGAACGTGCCGTCCGCTCCGAATGGAACTTCACGAAGAAGATAGTAGCGGAGTGAGTCGAGTCCGTAGCGATCGATCAGTGGAATCGGGTCGACGACGTTGCCTTTTGATTTCGACATTTTGCCGTCTTTCATGAGCAACCAACCATGTGCGAAAACTTGTTTCGGTAATGGAAGGTCTAGCGCCATGAGCAACGCCGGCCAAATGATCGTATGGAACCGGACGATTTCTTTTCCGACCAAGTGCACGTCGGCTGGCCAATAGCGGTTGAACAACTCGTCGTTGTCCGACCCATAGCCGAGGGCAGAGATGTAATTCGTGAGAGCATCGACCCATACATACACGACGTGTTTCGGGTTCGATGGCACTTGGACACCCCAGTCAAACGTCGTCCGTGAGACGGCCAAGTCTTGGAGGCCCGGCTTCAAGAAGTTGTTGATCATCTCGGTTTTGCGCGATTCTGGCAAGATGAAGTCAGGGTGCGACTCGAAGTACTCGATTAAACGATTGGCGTACTTGCTGAGACGGAAGAAATAGCACTCTTCGCGTACAAGCTCGACCGGGTGACCGCTGTCAGGGCTCTTCCCATCAACGAGCTGTGACTCCGTGTAATACGTTTCATCAGGGATCGAATACCACCCTTCGTATTCACCGAGATAGATGTCATCGTTTTTCAGAAGCGTCTCGAATACGTGCTCGACGACGGCCTTGTGGCGGGCATCGGTCGTACGAATATAATCATCGTATGAGATTTCAAGACGGTCCCATAACACTTTGATGTCTTTAACGACTTCGTCGACAAACGCTTGCGGCGTCACGCCAGCTTCTTTCGCTTTTTCCTGAATTTTTTGACCGTGCTCGTCTGTTCCCGTCAAATAACGGACGTCAAATCCTTTCAGACGCTTATAACGTGCGATTGCATCGCCAGCCACCGTCGTATAGGCGTGACCGATGTGTAGTTTGGCACTCGGATAGTAAATCGGAGTCGTAATATAAAAAGTAGGCTTCGCCATTGTATGTTCTCCATCCTTTCGACATTTGCAATTTCCATTATACACGGTTCGACAAAAGAATTTCCAAACCAATTGTTTGGAATTATTTTGTTATTACCTCATAAAAAATGTTCCAAAAAAACCCTTTCTTTGTTTCATGTCCTAACTTTCGGGGAATTTTAGGTATATATCGTTCTCATATCGCCAATTTTCGAAAATCTAGATTTCCAATAGTAAGCAGTTGACTGCAATTGGAAAGTTTAGTATGCTTTTTGCTGTAGTAACATTGTCGAATTTTGACGACTCATGTCACCAAGAGATTTCGACACCATTGGAGGAGGAAACACAAAATGAAATCTACAGGTATCGTACGGAAAGTTGATGAGCTCGGTCGTGTCGTCATTCCAATCGAATTGCGCCGCACACTCGGGATCGCTGAGAAAGACGCTCTTGAAATCTACGTCGACAACGATCAAATCGTGTTGAAAAAATACAAACCGAACATGACTTGCCAAGTGACGGGCGAAGTATCGGATGACAACTTCAAGTTGGCTGACGGTAAATTGATCCTTTCACCAGAAGGCGCACAACGCGTTCTCGTCGAGTTGAAAAACATGCTCGAAAACTACTACAGCGAAGAGTAAGTAAGGAATTCCTTGCTTACTCTTTTTTGTCGACTTGATGATAGGCGTCGTACACCTCGCCACGTGATAAACCGCGCTCTTTAGCAACTTGTTTGATAGCGGCGTTCGGCTTCAATCCGTCTTCGATATAACGATCGACGTGTTCGAGCGGCGATAACGCCTCCCACCAATCGTGTGTCGGTGCTATTTCCGTCGAACCAGCCACCATGACGACGAACTCACCACGTACCTCACCTTCACACCAAACAAGCGCTTCTTCTACCGTCCCGCGTAAAAACTCTTCAAACGTTTTCGTCAACTCTCGTCCGAGAACGAGTTGCCGATTGCCGAACGCGTCCTGAATCCCGGTCAGCATCTCTTTTAACCGATGTGGCGCTTCATAAAAAATGATGGTGCCCGGTTCATATTGCAAAGAAGATAACACATCGAGCCGCTCTTTCTTTTTACGTGGCAAGAATCCGTAATACAAAAACCGCTCGGTCGCAAGACCAGAGGCGACAAGAGCCGTCAACGCCGCGTTCGCTCCAGGAAGCACGACGACAGGGAGCTTCGCTTCAATGGCCAATCGCACGAGGTCACTCCCCGGGTCCGAGATCCCCGGCATGCCCGCGTCTGAGACGACGGCGACTGATTTGCCGGCCTCGATGTCTTCGATTAAGCGCGGGCCACTCACGTGCTTATTGTGCTCATGGTAGCTGACTAGTTTCGTCTCAATGCCGAAATGGCGACAGAGCTTCATCGTTTGGCGTGTGTCTTCGGCCGCAATCAAATCAACTTCTCCTAGAATTCGAACCGCTCGATACGTCATGTCTTCTAGATTTCCAATCGGCGTCGGCACAACATAGAGCGTGGGCCCATCAGTCTGATAACTTTTCTGTGAGTTCATTACTCGTTCCCTCCATCAATTGCTGTTTTTGAGCCCGCGTGAGTTGTTTGATGGACCATTCGTACTGCATGGCTTCACGTTTGGTCGCAAACGACCTGACATATCGTAACGTCACCGGGAGACGCGCTCGCGTATATTTCGCACCTTTACCGCTGTTGTGCACGTCCATCCGCTTATCTACATCCGTCGTATATCCGGTATAGTATGTGCCATCGCTACACTCGAGAATATAGGCAAAGTGCTTACGCATCGAGGATGGCCCGCATGTCGCTCGTATACGTGTCATCTTCCTCATAAACGACAAACGGAGGTAAGATTGTGAGCCCTGCTTTTCCATCTTTCGACCCCTCTATTAAAAGTGTATTTGCGTCTCGGCCTTGTTTCGGGTAAACGAGTTGCATTCGTTTCGGTTCAATCCGATACGCCCGCATGAGCGTTAGAATATCGAGTAATCGCTCCGGTCGATGGACGAAGGCTACCTTCCCACCCGGTTTGACGAGTTGACTGGCTGAGCGGATACAGTCTTCTAACGTGCAAAGCACTTCATGACGTGCAATCGTATGATGTTCATTTTGATTACGGAGCGAAGTTTCGTTTGCTAAAAAATAAGGTGGGTTGCACGTGACAACGTCATAACGAGCATGCCCTAGTACGCTGGTCGCATGTTTCACATCGCCTTCAAGGATGTGCAGTCTGTCACTTAAATCGTTAACGGCAATGCTTCGATTCGCCATATCAACGAGACGGGGCTGGATTTCAAGTCCTGTCACCGTTCCTTTCGTCCGATACGATAAAAAGAGCGGAATAGCCCCCGTACCGGCGCATAAATCAACGAGTCTTCCTTTTTGAATCGGGACCCACACAAATTCAGCCAGCAACACCGCATCCAATGAAAACGAAAATACATCATCACTTTGAATGATTTTTCCGGGACGTCCTAACAAATCATCAAGACGTTCACCTTGTTTTACAGTCACGCCATTTCCCTCCTACATAACGTACAAAGGCGACGGACGAGTATATACCCGTCTATCGCCCCTTATTAATGTTTATTTAGCATTGACATACAGAAGAGACAATCCCCGTCTTTCCTGACTTGTCCATAGTGCAAATTGCAGATATGAAACCCTTCTTGGTATAACGCCGCCAAGTTATTTTGTCCTTTTCCAGACAAGGCAATTTGAGGATCTCCGTTAGGTGTCTCGACTTCTGCGAGTTGTTCTACTTTTTCGCGCAGATGATGGTTCTCGAGATACATGTGTTGGTTTTCTTCGAGCAAATAGGCGAGTTGCTCTTTGAGCACCCCTAAATGCTCCGTCAACAATTGCATCTGTTGCTCGATCGCATCGACCCGCATCATGACTTCCTTTTTATCCATTCTTTCCACTGCTCAGCACCCCATCACTGTTTCGACGGTTTTCGTTTGACTGCACCGACTTCGACGAGTTCGTCGATTGTATACGTCACAACACGGGTCCGATCATTCAACTCGACTTGAATCAATTGATCCAAGATGTTGAGACCGATGACACGTCCGTCACCTTCTGGAATTTTGATTCGTTTTCCGACGTCTGGCAAATCCCGCTTTAATTCTTCATACGTATCGTTCTCGTATTTTAGACAGCACATGAGACGACCGCATACACCGGAGATTTTGTTCGGGTTCAAGGATAGGTTCTGATCCTTGGCCATCTTAATGGATACCGGTTCAAATTCCCCTAAGAACGAGGAGCAACACAACACACGGCCACAAGGTCCGATTCCGCTCAGCAGTTTCGCTTCATCTCGAACCCCGATTTGGCGAAGCTCGATTCGAGTCCGAAACACACTCGCTAAATCTTTAACGAGCTCACGGAAATCAACACGGCCTTCTGCCGTGAAATAAAAGATGACTTTATTACGATCGAATGTATACTCAACATCTACTAACTTCATCTCAAGTCGATGTTCACGAATTTTTTCTTCACAGACGGCGTGAGCGTCAAAAGCGGCCAATCGATTATCTTGTACGATTTCGGCATCTTTATGATCAGCGACACGAAGGATTGTCTTTAGCGGTAAAACCACTTCGTCTTCACCTAGTTGTTTACCAACTTGGACGATTTCACCGTACTCGATGCCTCGTACCGTCTCTACGATGACATGGTCCCCACGTTCAAGCGTTGCTTCGCCTGGTGAAAAGTAATAGATTTTTCCCGCTTCTTTAAAACGGACTCCGACTACTTCAAGCACGCTCTCCTATCCTTTCTGCAAATCGAACGTTAACCGTTCGAACGTTAATTGAGGATTGACGTTTGCCTCTAGTCGTCGAATCGCCTCATGGACAGATTCAATAGCATGGACGATTTTATGAACCGGACGATCTTTTACAAACGCGGTATATAGCGCTTGTTCTCTCGTAAACAACTCCGGGACATAGTCTGTTCGCACTTTGAAGTGGAGCGCTTGCTCCAACCAATTTCCGAACAGCTCGAGACCGACTCGCAATTCATTCCGCCCTTTAAAATGACCGAGCCATTTTTCTTGGGCGAATAAAAGCAATTCTTGCGGGCGTTTTGTCAATACTTCAACTAATTGTACCACTAGCCCATACGCCTGTACAAACCAGTCGTTGTGAAGCGCCTCACGCGCGTCTTCGAATTTCGGATATGTCTCTAAAGCAAGACGCGCTAAATCGCTCGTACATTGCACGTCTGCGACCAACGTTTCCACAAGCCGTTCTCGATCAATCGGTCGGAATACTAAATGCTGAGCTCGCGAACGAATCGTCGGTAAGAGAAGTTGTGGCTGAGTTGTTACCAAGATGGCTAGTTTCCCTACACCTGGCTCTTCAAAGAACTTCAATAGGCTGTTGGCGGCTTGTGGCGTCATCTTATGGGCTTGGTGAATCACATACACTTGACGGTCACCTTCTGCACCACGTAAAGACAAGTCACTCAATAACTGTTGCACCTGTTCTTTCTTAATGCTGGCTCCATCCGGTTCGACTTCCATGTAGTCGACAAGGTTTCCCGAATCCATTCGTCTACAGTTTCGACAGTTACCGCAGGGTTCTACCCCGTCAGGCGACTCGCAAAAAAGGGATTTCGCAAACAGCTGTGCCGTTTCAATCAAGTACGGTTCATAGTCACCTGAAAAGATATATGCATGACCGACCTTTTGAGCAACGATCGAGTTTTCAATCACTTTCGCAATAACCGTTTGAGATTTTGATAACTCCTGAAAACTCATGTTCGTGACCTTCCCCATTAAAACTGATGAAATCCTTCAATCGGCAAGACAAACACAGTCGCTCCGCCAACTTGGACTTCTACAGGATAAGGAATGTATGAATCAGCGTGTCCACCCATCGGTGAAATCGGCGTGATCATTTGATCCCTGCTCGAGCAGTTTGATTTGATTAACGCAAGTAGGTCATCTAACCGCTCTTTCGGTACACCAATCATAAACGTGGTGTTTCCTTCTTTCAAAAAACCTCCCGTTGTGGCTAATTTCGTTGCACGGAAGTCCTCTTCAATCAAAGCATCTGATAAGCGGGCACTGTCCTTATCATGTACAATCGCGATTACCATCTTCATCATTGCATCACTCCTCTTTCTTTTAATCGTTCTAACGTAATATCTAACACTTCATCCTGAATGGTTTCAATCGAGGCGTTCGCATCAATACGTACCATTCGTTCTGGATGTTGCTCTAATAATATTTGAAATCCTTCGTATACGCGTTGATGGAAAGACTCATCACGGCTCTCGATTCGATCTAATTGGCCTCTATCTTTCATGCGATGGCTCGCTTGATCCGGGGTCAAGTCAAAGAGAAACGTCAAATCTGGTTTGATCCCAGCAGTCGCCCAGTCGTTTAACGACAAAATTTGTGACAAATCATATTGGAGCCCATAGCCTTGATACGCAATCGAGGCATCCACAAATCGATCACATACGACAACTGCTCCACGGTGGAGAGCCGGTCGAATCACTTGGTCAATGTTTTGAGCTCGGGATGCGGCATAGAGCATCATTTCGACTCGAGGCGTCATCTCATCATGTTGTGGCGAGAGCAAGACTTCTCGAATACTGTTTCCGACCTTCGTTCCCCCTGGCTCTCGGGTGACGACCACTTCATACCCTTGTTCAGTCAATGACTGAACTAACAATTGTAGCTGTGTTGTTTTCCCAGAACCATCTGGTCCTTCCACAGTAATAAACATACCTTTCACGCTTAAAACTCCTCTACGATAACATCAATTTGTTTCATCATAACATGTCTACTTGCCTGCAGGTTCCGTCCTAATGAAATCCATTCATTCAAAACTCGGATTTTCTCGTCTGTGATGACTTCTCCTCTTAGAATCCAGGGAATCCCCGGCGGATACGGAATAACGGTCTCTGCCGCAACAGAACCAATCGCTTGCTCAAACGGTAGACGTTCAATATCAGCGTCGTCCGATATAGAACGCAACAACGAAACGCGTTCAGTCATCGGGTAAGGATAGATTGTCTCATCTTCAACAATGAGCGGGACGTGCTGCGATGCATTTTTAATCAGTTTGACCCAATGTTGAATCTCTTGGTTTTTTAATTCCCTTAACGGCAAGCAGAATAACACGTGATCTTCTGCAGCCAGTTCCACGTCAATACCGATTGACGCTAAATGCTGGCTAAAGATCAGACCATTTTTAGGGTATGTTAACACAGTCATCTTGGTGAAGTCATCGCCCACTTTGATTGAAAACCCAGCACGTCTCATTTCCATGATGAATGAAAAATGACTCGTTTGAATATGAGTCCAATCCCGGTCACTCAAGTTTTCGAGGTACTCTCGGGCGTAATCAAGCGAGGCCATAATCAAGTAAGATGGGCTAGATGTTTGGAAAGATGAAAGCGCATGAAAGAGACGTTTTTCATCGATTTCTTCTTTATAATGAATCCATGCCCCCATCGTGAGAGCGGGCAATGTTTTGTGGGCTGATTGTACGACTGCGCTAGCCCCCTCGAAGATAGCTGATCGCTTTGGAAATGTAGGATGAATCAAATGAGCGCCGTGTGCTTCATCTACTAATAGGGGAATATTTAACGGACGCAAGTAAGCACTGATTTGCTGAATGTTTGCCATGTCTCCGTAATAAGTGGGAGATGTTAGGAGAAGCGCTTTTCCTCCTGGATACTGCAAGACAGCATCCTGAATTGTTTCTAGTGAAATGACAGTAGGCAAACTACTTCCTCTGTCTAATTCCGGTGTGAGTAAAATCGGTTCTAGACCAAGCCACTCAATGGCGTTCCAAACCGATTTGTGGGAATTACGTTGTACATACACTCGTTCTCCCCGTTTTACGGTTGCTGCTAATAGACTCCAATTCCCTGCAGTAGAGCCGTTTACCAACCATTTGCTTTTACTCTGGTAAAGGGATCCTAATGCCTTTTCACCTTCTAAAATAATACCTTCCGCATGGTGTAAATCATCCAAGTGACCAAGCTCTGTTAAGTCATATGGCATAATTTTTTGGAAGGCCGTTGGAAGCTTTTCATCTCTCACCGTTCCATTGTGATGGCCAGGTACATGAAAAGAAACCCGTCCTTCTCGCACATGTTGCTCAAGCGTCTCCATAAATGTAAAAGGATTATGTTTAGGTTTTCGAGTCATTTAGACACCTTCCCATCCGAATTAAATACGACATATATATACAAAAAGAGACGACCAAGCGGATGCTTGATCGTCTTTCGCGTTGGCCTGGCAACGTCCTATCCTCACAGGGGGAGACCCCCAACTACTTTCGGCGCTG
>NZ_JACSLF010000018.1:0-30788 GCF_018617975.1 Exiguobacterium sp. s21
GCGCTTCCATGATTTCCTTCCACGTATAGGTTTCTTCTTCCATCATGCGCAGCGCAGCCAGTTTTTGTTCGATCGAATGCCGACTTCTCACCATAAAAAAACACTCCCCAATCAGATAAACAGATTTGTTATTTCATCTGTCTACCTATTGGGGAGCATATCAGTCTTCATACGCACGTTTTTGTTTAAAACTCAACAGTAACTCTTGATATGTATGAGTGCCCTCTTCGTTTTGTAGCGTATGCCAATGAAGTCCTAACGTCGAAATGGTGAACGTATCGGTTTCAGGGCTGTCATCGAACTGCAAGAACTGTATGGCCTGTTCTATTAAATCCTCTGTTTCGAATTGATTCGTGAATTCTCCACAGTGGGATTCTAAATGCTCTAAATAATTCATTATGTTTCCAACTTTCTTGATGGATTCTTACTTTACTATAGGCACTTGTTCTTGATTCACCCAATCCATAATAAACCTCTCTTGGTGGCTGTTTAATGTTGGAAGTTCATGGCGTGCGAAAAAACGATGCTCGTGACTCTCTTGTCCTTCCTGCGCAAGTTCTCCGGAGAATCCCGTCGCATGAAAGATGACTTGTACACTAAAGACTTGATCTCCATTTTCGTAAGAAGCAAATCCTTCTTTTCCTGAATATAGCCCAAACAAGCTTAGTTGACTGACTGTAAGACCTGTTTCTTCAAACGTTTCGCGTTGTGCTGCGCTCTCGAATGTTTCACCAGGTTCCATGACACCACCCGGGATTCCCCAAACGTCATGATCTTTACGATGTTGAAGCAAAATTTTATTATTGTGCTCGATTATGACGCCGCAACCGACCGTCATTAATAAGTTAGTTCCAATGAGGTTCCGCATGTCCTGTATGTAGTTCAATCCATTTCCTCTTTTCATTTAAATTTCAAAACCGCTTGATTGAACCGTTCACATGATCAAGAAAGTGATACACATCGTCCGCATCATGCGCCAGTACGAAGTTTCCGAAGAGGTTAGGATGAAATTCTCCGATGAACGTCTCGACTGTCTGTACAGGTATAGTTGAGAAAAAAGACTGCCAAAACTTTTTTGCTTTCGGAATCTCTAGTTGAGTCAACAACCTGTCTTCAATCAACTTCTCCCATGCTGCGTCATGTAGCATCAATCGATATAATTTCTCCCTCGGGCCGAACGTTCCTCCGAGACAGAACGTCAATTCAATCGGATACGCACCACGTGTCACGTGACGAAAAAACGTCTCGTAATCCGCTGTATCGATCGATTCAACGGATTCAATATTCGTCCCTTGGAGTGTCAGCCCCTCACGGTAATAGCTTACCAACCAATCCGTCTCATTTGAGAACGTGACGACGTCTTGGCAATGTTCGTCACGGGAAAGTGTCAGCCATGGGGCAATCGACTCATGGTTATGAACGATTCCGGATGTGACAGACTCCTCTTTTAAGCGTTTAAACGCGAAACGATGTCGCTTCGGCAACCGTACCGACGTTTTTCGTTCCACGCGTAACGGGAAAGCTTCTCCGGTGAGATGTCGGTAGATCAGGCGATTTGCTTCTCCCTTTTTGAATGCATGCCGCGGTAAAATAAGCATCTCATTCTTTTGATAGATGATACGACACGGCTTCAAGTCCGGCTCGTTCTCATAGTCAGTAAAACATGTCGCGAGCGCGTCCGCCGCCTCAGGCAAACGTTGTTCAAACTCTGTCCAACCGTATAGCTCAACGATGTCCGGCAACCCGTTCTCATCGGTGATGGCGTCCCAAAATGCATTCCAGTTCATGCCATAGTGAGCAGGGAAATGGAACTGTTCTTTTAACAGGTGATGCAACTCGGTTTCCGCCACGATGTTCGAGACGTCTAGCGTCACACGAGTGATTTGGTCTTTTTGTTTCCACTCCTCAATCGGATGCATCCAGACATACACCGTCTCAACGACCCCAGCTGGTGCGACCTCGACATAGACGGCTCTTGTGAACGGATGCAAGACGAGGGATCGCAATATCGTCTTATTTGTAAAGCGTTCATCGATTTGTAAGCCATCCGGATGAAACGAGAAGATGTCAGCGGCTTGTCGACGAATCGAGCGATACGTGTCCTCAAGCGCTTGGTCATAGACTGGGTCGAATTCGTAACGGTCCACTTTCCATAACGTCCCACCATTCGAACGTGATAAACTCTCCGTCTTTTGTTCTAATTCATCCGTGTGCACCGCATGTCGACGCACAAATAAAGTCGTGGCCGCATCGACTTCATGCAACCACGGACGTTTCAAATTCATCTTTTCCATCGCCTCCGGTACAAAAGATAACCTAGCGGGAGCCCCGCCAACAATACGAGGCCAAGCATCCGATACGATTTAGGCTCTGTCGTCTGAACATCACTAGAACCACTAGTAAGGGCATCCTCCGCGGAACTTTGAGTGTTTGAACGTGTCTCGACCAAGCGTTTCTGATACATCTCGAGCGTGATCGTGTCTCCGCCGATGAACCGTTTCGCATCGGTCGTCAAGGCGGTCAACGTCTTTCCATCATAGTCAAACCAGGCATTCTCTCGCGCGGAATGGACCAATGTACCGGACACATCAGCTAAGGCAATGGCCAACTCGTCGCCATACCCGAACGTGGAGAAGGCGAAGACACCCGGCTCTTGCTCGTACGTGCCGATGACATTTCTCGGCTCCCCATCTTGTAGGACGGCTGATACGTACTCCTTGCTCGAGACAAACGTACACATTTCGTCCGACGAATAACAGGATTGCGCGGCAATCATCACTTCATGGAGCGAACCGAACGAGATGGCGCGACTTTCCGTCAAATGATAGTTACTCGGGTCGTCACCTTCGATATGGTCGAGGACGATTGACTCGAAATGTTTTTCAGCAAAACGCTACGCGGATCGTTCAGTCGGCGCGGCAGCTGCTGACGTAGCAACGAGCGTGAAGGCCCCAGCTAGGGCGAATGTTGTGAGGTGGCGCAACATGTTTTCTCCTTTCAACTAATAGACATCTGTTTGAGCAGTGACGCGTCAATCCGAATCACTTCCGCATGCGGATGCTTCTGTCGCTCGATGATTTGATTGAACCGTTTCGAAGCGACGAATCGATCGGATTCATGGACCCACGCCAGACGTACGAGGGCGAGGCGCAATTGCTTGCGACCGTCACTCATTCGCAGGTGGTCGATATGATTCTCAGCATCGAGCCGATTGATGAACAGCTCGACTTTACAATCTTCCTTCACTAAATAGGATACCAGATAAGCGGCCTGTTGAATCAACTCTTCATAGCGCGCATGAAGGCCATTCCCTAGCGGACCGCTCAAGTCGAGCACGAGCGTGAATGTATCGAGGTTTTGGCGTTGATACACTTTCGCCTGAAGTTTTCCTGTCCTGGCTGTCGCGATCCAGTCAATCTGTTTGACTGGCTCTTGCTCATACCGTTTTGTGCTTTGAATCATCAACGGGTCGTTGAGCGGTGAATGTTTGACGAGTCGGTCCCCCATCCGTACCAGGCGTGAGTCAAATCTGTTCTGTCTCGTGATGGATGGGAGTATGATCCAGGATGGAAGCGTATGATCTGTGACGAAGATGGTGCCAAGCCAAAATGGGAGTCTGAACTGAAGTGTACATTCATTGACTTGGACGGGCCCGCGCTGTTTCGCATGGATTGGAAGCGAATAGGTCGATTCCTCACGAAGTTGAATGACATATACGCGCTGATCTTCGTCAAACGTCAAGCCGTGTCCCGTGACCAGGCGGACCGATGTCGGGATTCCGAGTTCTTGGAGACGTTCTACACCTGTCACCTCCATTCTTAGCGAGACACGATCATTTACGAACAACAACTGCTCTTTCTGGTGGAACGATAAACGTGTCCCTTCGACAATTTTCTGCGTCAGCCATTTCCGAATCAGCATCAATCCTAGAATTGCGCCAGACAGATAAGCGAGCGGCCACACATATGGGAACCATATGAACAGAAGTAGGATTCCGGTATAGGCCGGCCATAGCTTGTCGTCTAAAAGTGACGGTGTGCTCACTTCGACTTGTCGCATCTTCACACCTTCTCGACCGGTACATCGACTCGCCCCAAAATATCAGCGAGAACTTCCCGTTTCGTCGATTTCACGTCCCCTTCGAGCGTGAGCGTCAAGCGGTGTGCCAGAACATGCGTCGCGACGGCTTGGACATCTTCCGGGGTCACGAATTGACGGTCTTCGATATAAGCGTAAGCTTGAGACGCCTTGACGAGGGCGAGCGTCGCGCGAGGACTGGCTCCGACTTCGACGAGCGGATGAAGTCGTGTCTCTTGGATGAGGGCGAGCAGATAGGTGACGACGTCGTCATGGATACGGACCTCCTCAACTGCTCGCTGCGCTGCTAAAAACGTTTCGGACGACATGAGGGCATGAACGATGTGGCGTGTCTTAGAAATTGTCTGAAGAATCAACTGTCGCTCCTCCCCTGCTTCAGGATATCCGACTTGAAGGGACATCAAGAAACGGTCGAGTTGAGCGTCGGGCAAGGCGAACGTCCCTGCCGATTCGATCGGGTTTTGCGTCGCGATGACGAAGAACGGTTCCGGCAGTTGATACGTGACTCCGCCGATCGAGACTTGCCGCTCTTCCATCGCCTCGAGCAAGGCGGATTGTGTCCGGGGGACGGCTCGGTTCACTTCATCAATCAATAAGATGTTGGTAAAGATCGGTCCTGTCCGATTTTCGAACGTCTGTGTCTGCATGTTGAAGAAGTCAGAACCGATGATATCGGTCGGAAGCAAATCGGCCGTGAATTGGATGCGCGTGAAATCAGCTTCAAAACTCTTGGCAATACTTTTGGCAAGTAACGTTTTCCCGGTACCCGGGACGTCCTCTAACAAGATGTGCCCGTTCGCGAGTAACGCCGTGCAGCAGAGGCGCGTGATTTCAGGTTTTCCGAGATAGATTTGGTCCAATTGTTCCAATACGCGTTTGATGGTCATAAGGGTGGCTCCTTTTCTAAACGAAGTAAATAGGCATCAAGCTGTTGTTTGAACGCTTCTTCACGTTGTGGCGTGATCTCGACTTTGTCATAACGGGTCTCTAAATAGCTCCGAAGCGAGGCGTCGAGTTGAATGCGGCGCGCCCAGGCGGATAACGTCTCGAACGTCCGTCGACGTTTTTCTGGCGGTAGCGCTTGTTCGAATTGAATCAAATGTTGCCGCAACGGGGAATCTGGTAGCAGATGAGCGGAGCGTTTTGCCTCTTCGAACGTTTCGTCTGTCTCTTGCCTTGAGTGGATCCTCTCGTCTATCGGAACGGCTTCCCTCCCCTTTTTGTGGAAGGGTCTACGCCACATCCATACACCAATCAAAAGAAGGAGGAGGGCGCTGACAATGTAAGGCAACAGGGAAAGGCGATCGGATTCGCTTGTAGATGGTGTACCATATGACGGAGACGAGTCATTCTCATCTTCCCTTGGTGTGCCGCCTTCGTCATCTGATGGCCCAACAATCGCCCCTGCTTCAGAAATACCGGGTCCGGGATCTGCATCACTACCATCTCCACACCAAACATCCGTATCGACGACCTCAATGATCCCAAATAACTTTCGCTTGTCATGACAGTCCGTGACCCAGTTCGTGATGGGGCTCCCTGAGATGTCCAACCCTTTGAAGTAGGTATAAGCAAGTTGACCTGAAAATGAAATAAGTGCGACAACCAGTAAAGAAATCAAGACTGCTGATACAAACAGAACTTTGGCTTTTCTCATGTAACGACCCGTATGTGAATATGTAGATTCGACTGCATCCCATTCAACGGCTCCTTTCATTCATCGATTCCATTTAATCCTTTTTTTTGGAAAATGGATTTGAAAGGATTATAGCATACGGATTAATGGAATATTCAGTTTTTTAGCAAAAAAAGTTGCCCGCTTATTGTACACGAGCAACCAGACTTCTCCACTATGCATATAATCTTCATCTTGAATCAGTTCGTGGAACCGATGCACCTCGACGTCCACTGACAGGTCGAGTCTTTGTAGGAATACGCGATCGTTAGGCAACCGCGTCCACATCTGCTCTGACGTATCCCGATCCATAAATGCCTCCAGTCGTGCATCGCTTTCAAACACGAGGAGTTCGGACTGCCAAAGCGTCGGCAAATCGAGTAAGGCGACGACCTGGTACCGCTCCTCTTCTCGGTTATGCACGAGACGTGAGGCCCCTTCCATCATCACCTCGATAATCGCACGTTGAATCCGGCTGTTCTCCTGTACAGACGATAAGAACGATTGATCAATCGGGATTTTGTTATGCCAATACCCGTCATGAAACGTCGTCGGGAACGATTGGGTCTGTTCGTTGACATGCAGGCGCAACCGTTTCAGTCTTCGTCTGACACCGCATACTTTTGCCCGTCTCTTCAAGAGGTTTTCCCCAAGATGGCGTCGATTTGCTGCTGGTGGTGCCGGTCATGTTCGATGAACTCGGTGACGATATAGGCGAGCGTATACGGAACATCCTCATGTGGAGAATGGGTCGCCCCGTTCGCCGTCGTGTGCAACGTCAACGTCTCTTGACGCAAGGACCTGAGCGCTTTAACGAGCGAACTCCGACTCGTTTTGGCTAACCGGAGCACGTTTACTCCCGAGAGACGTTTTGCTTTTTGGGTCGCTCGCGCATTAAACGAGTCGAACTCAGGGAAGATCATCCCTTCTCCGGTCTTGACGGCCGGGATGATGACGTTCAACAGATGGTTGTCCCAATGGGCGATGTGAAGGATGATCGCTTTGATTGACCATTTGTCGGTCGCGATTGGCTTGTCCCACATCGATTCATCCAATCTCTCTAACGTATTAAGCCAATCTATATAAGATGCGAATTCATCAATGACGTTTGAAGTGCTAGTCATGGACTTGTCCTCCTTGGTCTATAAAGTAAGAAGAGCGACTCATGTTCGAACACATCTATTCCGATTCATATAACCTTTCGGCTCGATTATATTCCTCTAAGCTGCGCCAATCAGGGAAAGTTTTTCGGAAGCGGCTACTGACGTCCTTTACTTGGCTCAGCAACAAGACAAATGTTGAGTCCCAAAAGATCAACTCACACACAGCACTCGGATACTGAATACGAGGTGACTCGATCCATAGGTCGCTATTACCGTCTGCGAACGGATAGACGGTCAGTTCGTTTAACGTGATCGACTCATGGCGTTCAAACGCCGTGAACACTCCCCAAATGACGTATAAGTTTGTGTGATGGACCAGTTCGAGTAGACGTTCACCTTTTATCCAGTAAGCCGTCCCCTCCTCTAGTTCTTGAACCTCTTCAAAATACTGTAACGCATCATTTGAGAGAACGGCGTCGAGGTCCGTCACTAACCAATTATAGTCAGAGACTTGTGAATGGAGAGCAGTCATGACCTCTTGAATGGAAACGAATCGTTCGATGATCGTATTCATGTCAATAACGGCTCATTTTCCAGCAACCATTTGAACCATCTACCGTGCCCATCCGTCTCAGCAATTGTCTGTTCTCGTTTAACACCGTTCTCATATTCGTCTAGATGCAGGTCTTTGTCTTGGATATTGTTATAAAGATGGAACACGTCTCTCGTCTGTCCAATCTGTTCGACCACGTTCAGCAAATGCTTCTTCATATCGATCGTCATCTGATTGGCCACATGGGTGTGGAAGATGCAGAGGGTGCTCCCTTCTGGAATGTTCTCGACAAGGCCGCTCAATCGACTGATTCTGTCGCCTTCGATGAAGTCGATTGCTTGCTCGCCTATATAACTAGACGCGCGTTCGAACATCTCCAAACGTTCTCCGTGCTCTGGCCAAATCAACGACTTGAGCCATAGCCGCTCATCTTCATTCTCTAAATCGACAATGTTCAAATCAAGGCCGATGCGCGATGCGACCGGAGCGGGTGTTTGTGAGAGCGGTGGCATAAGCTCTCCGACAAGCTCTGATCGAATGTTCAGCTGTGACTGAACGTCTCCAATAACGTCCTCTGTACCGTATGAGTAGGCATACTGGTCCCACAAAAGTTGTAAGCCAGCGCCGCTTGTTCCGATTTCGATGAGCGCAAGCGGTTTGTTGGTTTTTTGGTGGACAAGGCCAAAAGCAGGATACAGATATGTACATCTCCGGACTTCGTTCGTCTGAACGAGTTTTGAACTTATGATGGACTCGATTTCATTTCGATACGTGAGACAAAACGGTTTGAACGACTCGAACGATTCCGGGTACGGTTTCGGGTCACTTACCATACTCGGGTAATACTCTTTTACCGGGTGGTCGGTTCCCTGCATCAACAAGTAATGGACGGCTCCAAACAATAGGTTTGGGATCGGTTGACCTCCCCTGGCAACCTTACAGATTTCAAGCAACTCGTCATCCATTGAAATATGAATAGCTAACGATTCATAGAGCGGGCTCGAGTCCCGGCATTCTCTCTCGGCAAACCTCAAAATTTTTTGAGATAGATTATGTGTAGTCAACGTCTTCTCCTCCGATACGTACTTATTCTTAATTCATACATTCCGTTAAAGTCTTCAGACTCCTTTCTAAAACACAAAAAAGCGGCACCGTATACACGGCACCGCCCTATCTTACAGCCAGACTGGTAAAGAAAAGAAAACCAAGAACAATACGGTCAAGACACCGACGACCGGACTGAGCGACCGATAGCCCTTCTTGAACAAGACGATCATCGTGTAGGCGATGAACCCGAGCCCGATGCCATCGACGATGGAATACGTGAACGGAATCATGATGATGACGAGAATCGCCGGGAAGGCATGCTCCCAATTGTCGAGCGGGAGATGCTTCACGTTCTGGAACATCATCATGCCGATAATGATCAACACCGGCGCAATCGCCGTCACCGGAATGATCGCGAACAGCGGCAACAACAAGAGCGAGACGACGTACAGGCCTGACGTGACGAACGAGGCGACGCCACCTCGTGCGCCGACCGAGATGCCGGCCGCGACCTCGACCGTCGAAACGGTCGGGCTCGAACCGAATAGGGCACCGGCCATCGTCGACAAGCCTTGGGCGACGAGCCCTTTCGGTGCGTCCGCATCCTTGCCGATGGCGCGCGTCTGATTTTGGATCAAGCTGATGTTTTCAATCAGCAAGACGAGCGTCAACACGCCGACGGCGACTAAGAAAATCGGTGACGCCGACTCGGCGAACGAGACGTTGCCGAACACGGTCCCGAACGACTCGAAGAACGGCGTGAGCGCGAACTCACCGGTCCAGTCGAGCGTTCCCATGACGGCGCTCAGGCCGACCCCGAACGCAATCGTCCAGAGGAAGCTGCTCGGTCCCATCTTCAAGAAGAGCAGGATGGCGACGAAGAGCGACAGGAACGCGACCTGTACCGGCCGTTCCCCAAGGTCTCCGATGTGAAGCAATGCCCCGCCACCGCCCGAGACGATCCCCGCCGCCTCGAGTCCGATCAAGATGAGGAATAGGCCGAGCCCGACCGTCAATCCGTCATGAATGATCGGTGGGAACGCGTTCGCCAGTTTCCTCGCCACCTTCGTCACCGTCAGCAGGACGACGAGCGCCCCCGAGACGAACGAGACGGCGAGCGCGCCTTGCCAGCTCAGTCCCATCTGCAGGACGAGCGTGTACGTGAACAGCGCGTTGATGCCCATCCCTGGTAACAGGAGCAGTGGCAAGTTGAATAGCCCTGCGATGAACGTTCCGATGATGCTTGTCAAAATCGCTCCGACGAGCGCTCCCTCAAACGGGAGTCCGGCTTGCGTCAAGATTGCCGCGTGAACGGCCGGGATGTATGCTGTCGCCAGAAAGTTCAGTACGCCCCCGTATGTTTCTGTTTTCCATTCTGTTTGTTTTGCCATAGGAATCAATCCTTTATTGGCACCCTCACCCACCCATGTGGTTATGCACACGAGGTTGATTATATCCTGTCTGACTTCTGACATGCAAGACAATCTTGGTTCAAATCCATCTTTGGACCCAGTCATGAGACCCATTCGGACAAAAGGTTCAATTTCTAAAACAAGAACAAACGTTCCTGTTTTTAGCATCTTTTTTGACAAGAATCTGCTATAATGAAGAGGCAGGTTAACGCAGCAATAGTGGGGTCAGCCGCCAAGTCCACAATGGAGGAAGGCGGTGGTGCGGATGGAACAACTATGGACCTGGGTCGGCGATTATGTGATTGTCCCGATCCTCGCTCCGATTATCGTTCACTTGGTGTTACACCAAACATCCGATCGTGCAACGTCTGAACGTACAAAAAAATGACCCCCTCGGCGCAATGAGATGGGTCACTTTCTGATTCACTAACCATTGTGGCGGCTGGGCCACTCTTAAAGTGGTAACCTGTACGCCAGAGGCCGGTGTGTCCAGCACCGGTCTCTTTCTACTTGCATCATACCATACTTGTTCCCGTTTTTCAGTAACAGAAACACGAAAACGGTGAAGTTGACGTGACGAATGATATCTGGGCGCCAGACATCGATCCGAGAGCAAGCTTCTTGATTGATTGTTCAACAGTTCGAGGCAGAGCAAAGCGCTTTGCTTTTTTTAGATTTCATTTATGACTCCTTTAAGAATTCTTTAAATCTGCCATCTACACTGAAGACAGTTCAAATTCTTAGGAGGTTTATTCCCATGTATAATCAGAATTATTCAGTTATGTTCACAATCGAATCAGGAGTCGTTCTCATCCCACTCGCCATCCTCGGACTCATCACGTTACTCGTCTGGTCGTTTCGCAAGAAACATGTAAAAGCCGCACAAACTATTTTGCTTCTATCATTCGGGATATACTTATTAGGTGTCCTTCACTTCGTGTTTTTCCCGATTGACGTCAATTTAGGAAAGTATGCGAATCAAGTTCCGTGGTGGAGAACGATTAATTTTATTCCGATTTTGACCATCGATGTGTATTCATTTGTGCTGAATGTCGTGATGTTCCTCCCGTTCGGCTGTTATCTTCCATTTTTGAAACCGTCGATCACGAAAAAAGAAGTACTTAAATTAGGATTTCAGTTTAGTCTGATCCTTGAACTGATTCAATTATTGGTGCGCACGACACTAGGCAGTGGACGAAGCACGGATGTGAATGATTTATTGGCAAATGCGTTCGGGGCGCTCTTAGGGTTCTTACTCGTTCGCTTCGTCGTCCAATACGCCCCGTTCCGACGTTTGTATCAGAATTTCCAACTTTAATTCGCGAGGGAGTTTCAAGCATGACAAAAATCTTGTTAGTGGATGATGATGTCCAAATCGCAGAACTGATTGATGTGTATGTAAAAAATGACGGGTATCACACGACGATGGCAACCGACGGGGAAATGGCGCTTGACTTGTTCAACCAAGAATCGTTTGACTTAATCATTTTAGATTGGATGATGCCTCGGATGGATGGGCTTGAATTTTGTAAGCTGGTGCGCCAGACGAGCCAAATTCCGATCTTAATGGTCAGTGCCAAAGTGGGTGATATGGATAAGATATTGGGATTGACGACGGGAGTCGATGACTACATCATCAAACCGTTCAATCCGCTCGAGTTGATGGCACGTATTAAAGCATTGCTGCGCCGTTCAAACTATAACCGACCAAGCGAGTCCTCAAGTGTACAAGCTGGCCCTTTCCTCATCGATCGAGCCAGCCACACCGTCATGATGCAAGAGCAGATGATTCGATTGACGGCACGTGAATTTGAGATTTTGTATTTACTAGCGAAACATAAAGGCCGGGTGTATAGCTCTGAAGAGATATTCGAGGCTGTCTGGCAAGAGCATGGCGTCGGGTCGAATCAGACGGTGATGGTTCATATCAGTAACATCCGCGAGAAATTACATGCCGTTGTGCCACATGAGGTCATCATTCATACGGTGTGGGGAGTGGGATATAAAATTGAGACATAATATATGGCGCGTCATAACGTTCATCCCGATGTGGAAACGTCTGCTGTATGTGGTGATTGCTTTTGGAGTCGCTACCCTGAGCGGTGTTCTGTTACTGCCTGCCGTCTGGTACTTTGAGGAGTCTTCACGATTTGTGGAGAGTCTGATCATCGTATTGTCGTATTTCCGGGAAGGTGTCATCGTCATGTTTTACAGTCTGATGGTCATCGTTTGTCTTGTGTTGATCTATCAATATGAGCGTAAACGGTATTTACAGGTTCACATTGAGCGGATGACATCACTTGTCGAAGAACTTCATGCCAATCGTGATTCGGTTGAACCATCGGTCCCGCCAGAGCTAGAGCGGTTGATGGCGACCGTTCGCGCCATCTCGGACAGTGCGGCAAAAGCGGAGCAGGAATTGGTTCAAGCTGATCGTTTGAAGCACGAGCTCGTGACGAACGTCGCGCACGACTTACGCTCCCCGCTCACGTCGATCACGGGTTATCTTGACTTGATTCACAGCGACCGTTACCGGGACGAGGTGGAATTGCGTCATTACATCCAAGTCATTCATGAGAATGCGATCCATCTGAAAGGCTTGATTAACGATATCTTTGACTATACATTTCTACAAAACGACCAAATCGCGTTGCAAACAAGTGAGGTCCGTCTCGATGAATTGCTCAATCAACTCATCATGCAGTCGACATTACGTCTCTCGGAAGTTGAAATGGAAGCTCGATTCAGTTCATCAGCCAAACGACCCATCGTTGAAGGTGATGCGTTGAAGCTCGTCCGTGTGTTTGAAAATATACTCGAGAATGCGATTCGTTACGGGCGTGACGGAAAGTATATCGATACATTTGTCGAAGATACGGATGAAACGGTTCTTATCAACATGACGAATTACGGCGAGGAGGCCATCCCCTCACGCGACATCCCATACGTGTTTGAACGATTTTTTAGAGTGGAAAAGTCACGCGCACATTACACCGGCGGATCAGGTCTCGGTCTCGCCATCGCCAAGTCCATCATCGATTTACATGAGGGCGAGATTCACGTGACGAGTCAACCAAGAGAAACGACGTTCACAATCATTCTCCCAAAAGTCTCTTCCAATGCTGTTCATGAACAATCATGGCACGTGTGACCTACACGTGCCATGATTGTTGCATTCACACCAAACAGGATCAACTTCAAGCTTATGTCGGAGCGAGCCCCTCAAGCCGATTAAAAAAGACGAGCCACTCGCAACACGCGAGGGGCTCGTCGATCACCTGACCGAATTATCCGTTAGCCCGGTGTTTTCATATCTTCCTGTACCGTATAGCGGGAGAACCAGTTCAGCATGGCTTCTGCCTCTTGTTTCGGGATGTCCTCGATCATCTCATTCGATAGCAAGCCACCCCGTGTCGAGAACAGGACGTTACATACATCGAAACGGCGTTGGAGTGGCGTCTGTGTCACTTGGACCTGTTCGATCCGCGGCTTGTCCGTCAAGAATGAACTGACGTTGAAGGCCCCTGTCCGCAGCTCGATGAACTGACCGTTGCGAGCGTAGCGCGTCGTCATATAGCTCAATAGGCGACCGCCGATAATGATGGCCCACAGGAGAACAAGCCACCAGGCGTAATCGCGGAAGAAATACAAAACGACACCCGAGACGATGAGTCCGACCCAGCTGATGCGTAGCAGTTTGACCCAGAGCGAACGTTTTGGCAAGCGATGAAGCGTGTCAGACCAGACGAACTGGTCGAAGTGCTCGTTCAACACGGTCATCGCCCGCTCCCGTTTCACGAACGGGAGGATGGTTGACGATTCGTCTTTCAACTCGTCCATCGTCCCGGCCGCGACGAGTTCGACACCGACGATGTTGAACCAGCGCCGAATGAACGTCTCTTTGACCCGGACCGCTTGAATCTTCTCGTATGGGATCTCTTTAGCGGAACGGTTGAGCAGTCCTTTCTCAACGCGGATGCGGTCCCCGCGTCGTTCGAGCCGGAAGTTCCCGTATTTCAAGAAGTTGATGACCATGCCGATGACGACCGACAATATCAGGACCGTCAGGACGAGCAGGCCAATCGCGATAATCGACGCGTGGACGACCCAATCGCCGATTGTATCGAACGTCCCGTCGAGATTGATGAAGTCATCGATGGACGAGATGATTGTCGAGGCGACCGGGAAGATCGCGAACACCGACAATGATGTCAGCGAGGCGATGATGATCTCTCGGGTCGAGAGGGCGTACAACAAACGGCTCGCCGGTTTTTCAATCGCCACCGGTGTAGCTGTCGTGTCCGTCTCTCCTTCTACTGGTATGTCGGTCTCGGTCTTGCGGTGACGGACCTGGTCCAGGATGTCCTCGAGCCGCTTCGCCTCGTTCGGGAAGACGCCGGCGAGTTTGAACGAGGCGTCGTCGCTGTTCGCGTTCGTATCGAACGTCAATTCGACGACCCCGAGCAACCTGTACAAGAACGGGCTGTTCGAGTGGACGCTCTGAATCTTATAGAGCGGGAGCGACTTCTCTTTCTTGATCCAGTTGCCGTCGATGACATATACCGTCTTCTCATCGAGCGCATAGCGGAAGTTGAGCCAACCGAAGAACTTCTGCAAGATGTCGAGTCCGAGGAACAGCAAGATCCCGACGCGTAGGATGATGCCGAACGTCGACTCCCAGTCGTTGTTCAAAACGAACAAGAGCACGAGCGGGATGGCGAACGACTTGATGACCTCTAACACTCGAAGCATAAGGACGCGACTCGGCAGTCGATGCCACGTGAGGGCGGCTTCCGTCATACGACATCCTCCTCTTCGATGCGGGCATAGACGGCAATCTGTTCCCGAAGCGACTTCGCGAACGATTCCTCGATCGCATAGATGTCATGTGACCCGGCCGCCGTTCCAATCGTGATCGTCTGCAAGCCGTACTTTCGTAGCAGCGGGCCTTGCTGGGCGTGGACGTATTGTACTTTCGTCATCGGGATCAACACATCGTGCGTCGTGATGATGCCGTGATGCAAGCGAATCTCGAGTGGTTTCACATCATACGTGAACCGCTCTTGCTTCCATTTTTGGAAGACGACAATATCAATCACACTATAGATGAGGTCGATGGCGAGTAAGACGTACATCGTATATTGCAGCCATGTCGGCCAGTCAAAATAAAGCGCTGCGGCGACGAGGCCCCCTGTGATGACGAGCCCAATGAGATAAAAGATGGCGCTCGACAGTCGGAAGACGGTGCGTGCCTCGATTGGCAATGTGCCGCTGAATGATGTCGGTGTTGTTTCTATGTCTGACATTGGTGTTTCCCCCTATTCGTTCGGACGTTTGTCCTTCTCTCTCTTTAGTATACGCCGTTTTTCTGAAAAAGTTTCATTTCGACACGGGGAAAGTGGCGAGCTGTTCGTTGATTAGCTGAAACCGATGCGTATCCTCAGGCTCGACTTCCTCGACGATTGTGGTTAACGCTTCATGGGCAGAACGTTTCAACGCATCCGTGATTCGTCCGGTCAGTTTGATTGAAGCGAACGCGCTCGCGAGGATGACGACGTCACACACGAAACGATCTCCGTTCAACATCCAGTCGTCCGGCGTCGAGATGTCTTCCTCGAGCCAGTCAGAAAGGACGGCATACGCCCCTTCCAGAAAATCGAAGTCCTGCTCTTTTCGAAGCGCTTCTCCGAACATGTCGAGGACGTCGGCCCCTTCATCGCTCCCGAACGGCGCGAACTCGTCCGTACAGTCTAAATAAAAGTCTTCCTGGAAATGTTGCATAAACGCCGGGTTGGCCGTCAACGGATGCGGGCCGATCTCTGGGTCATCTAAGTAAAGATGGTTGTCCCAGTCGTACTCGACCTCAACGTACCCTTTCTTTAGTTTTTGACGGACGAGTTTGTCGGCTTCTTTCTTACACTCTTCTGCTGTATCAAAAGACTTTAGTTGGACTTTACCAACCGTACCGAGCTTTCCATACTGGACGACGAACTCGTCTGTGCCGACGCGGATGTTCCAAAATTTTGTAGTGTGCAGTAAATGGACCTTCATTTGCCACTCCCCAATAATATTTATTATGTTTTCATTATACGGTGAATTAGCCAATCTGGTGATTCGCTTTTTAGTGTATTATTTTTCAATTGTTAACATTTTTTTATTATAAAGGAATATATAAGTATACATTGAATTCCTTTAAGAAGACTAAGTTATCATAGAGACTTATCGATGAAGGAGGGCTTATGCAGAAAAGAAAAATGTATTATTTCATCATATCGACCTTAATCATCGTCGCTTTATTTAAAATCGGGGGTACTTTCCTTTATACAATGATTGTAGATCGCCCGACCCAACAAGACATGTCGGGAAATCCAAGGTACATCGACGGTGAATTGGCAACCTTTAAAGATAAAACAGAGAATCTAGAGGATACTAATGATATACCGAAGTGGTATGACCTTTTGTCGAAAGAACGGTTTGAGAAGAAGACGTCTGGCGAAGATCAAGAGACTGTTTCAGATGTCCTAAAATGGGCAGTTATAGCTTTCTTGCTCATTTTATTTCTCAAGTACTACAAGCGAGTACGAGATTGGTGGGATAAGCGGCGACGCAAAGCGACACCGTCCTCAGCTGACGAAAGACCATTCTCAGATCGAGCCAACATGAACACGGTGACCAATACCACACCAATCTTTCTCTATGCCTCTGATACTGAGCTTGGGAAACTACTCGTGGAGTTGAATGACACCTTGAGCGACACTCAAAAACGAAAACCTCACGAGACCGTCTCAGAGTGGTTTGCACGCATTCGATTCGAACAATCTGTGAAACCTTATGCCGATGTGCGATATGGAGAACTGAACGTGATCGACGAGCGCTCACTTCATGATTTCAAAGTATCTGTCAGACAGTATATACAACACTACAAAGGAGAGAAATCTTGATGAACATTCGTACGATGATTGAGGAAATCAACCAAGTCTATTTGGGCAACCCGACAGTAGTAGAGTTGTGTGTGACGTCGCTGTTGGCAAACGGACATGTGCTCTTAGAAGATGTACCGGGCACCGGGAAAACGATGTTGGCCAAGACGTTAGCGACGAGTTTCCACGGCGACTTTTCAAGAATTCAGTTCACAGCCGACTTATTACCGTCAGATATTGTCGGTTCAGATTTTTTCAATCTAAAGACGCAAGAGTTTGAAAACAAGCAAGGCCCGATCTTCGCCAACATCGTGCTCATCGATGAAATCAACCGGGCCGTCCCACGTACCCAGTCCGCATTGCTCGAAGCGATGGAAGAACGACAGGTGACGGTCGGGGGCAAGACATATCACCTTCCTACCCCATTCTTCGTCATCGCGACGCAAAACCCGATTGAATCATCTGGTACCTTTTCTTTGCCTGATGCGCAGCTTGACCGGTTCATGATGTGTCTACATACAGGGTACCCGACCGAAGAATTCGAACTTCAATTGTTGGAGGAATCCGTCACCGAGACTCGGAAGGCGGTACTGGCGAATGTCGATTTCGAGCAACTCCTACAATATCGAGCCGATGCCATGAAAATCCACATCTCGAAAGATGTGTTACGTTATATCGTCTCGATCGCGACCGCGTCACGTAGTCACCGGAATGTTCAGACGGGGATCAGTCCTCGTGCGACGATCGCGCTCTCGAAAGCCGCTCAAAGTTATGCCTATATCCAAAATCGTGACTATGTCACACCAGAGGACATCAAGTTCTTGGCCCCATACGTTTTCGCACATCGATTGACACTGACGCTAGAGGGCGAGATCAAGTCCTCGAAGGCCGTGGTCATGGAAGAACTCTTGGCGACCGTCCCGGTCCCGGTCGAGATGGGCATGTGACTCCGATGAACATCACGACCAATGTATTTTTCTTGCTTGAAAAACGAATCCAAATCGTCTTATTTTCAGTGATGGTCATCTTGTTGTTCGTGCCGTACCTCTCGATTTTTTCATTCGTTCTTGCTGTTTTTTTGGCGGCAAGTCTTTATATCGAGCGTTACACGAAACGACTGACTGCACAAATGGACGTCACGTGGAGACAGTTCGACTCGATACTGTTCAAAGACGAAAGTTGTAAGTTCACCCTTGAACTGACGAACGTGCACCTCTTAAACGAAATGAGCACGAAAACGTATATACGTACGCCAAAGGATGGACCTTACGTCGTGAACTTAGAGGGGCATACGGAAACCATCATCGAATTGGACGAGCTGCCGTCTGATTTCGTCTTCGAACTTACAGGTAATCGAAGGGGGCCCATCGAAATAGCTGAAATCTCCATCACGATTAGCTTGCCTCTATCGTTAGGGACGTTGACACTCTATTTGGCTCCCCCTTTAAGTTGGACGGTCTATCCATCGATTTCAAGTACTCATGCGCAGCGTATCCGCTCACACCTAAAGCTTGGTGAGCGCGTCTCTAAATATTCTCCGATTAAGGATCGGTTACTACAAATCTCCTCGAAGCCCTATGAGGATGAACCGTCTAGACAAATCGACTGGTATGCGACGGCGAAGAAATCCACTTTGCAAACGAAACTGTACCAGCCGGTCAATCAAGACATGTTCACGGTGTATCTCGACTTGTCGGCTTCGAATGGAATCGGCCTTCATCATCAGTTCGAAGAGTTGATAGAGGATACGGCATTGGTCAGTCGGGAATTGATTGAAAGCGGCGGGAAGGTCGAGCTGTTTGTGAACCGATTAGATCAAAAGGGACATGTCAATCACTTGAGCATCCAAGAAGGGGCGAAGCAGCTTAAAAACATCCTCGCTTTACTCTCTAGTCTATCGGAACAAGATCACTATATGGGTTCAACCCGTTTCTCGCCTTACGTGACGAAAATAAAAAACAAGCAAGCTCAGCTCATAAAAATAGCATCACCTAACTGACTTTTTAAAAGCCCAGTTAGGTGATGCTTTTTTTTTACCTTTTTTAGTCTTCAAAGAACCACTTCTTACGCGGTTCCACTTTCAGGTTGTCCCCGTGCTTCTTCATCTCGGTGATGAGGTAGCGTTCGAGCTCATTCATTGCCTTGACCCAATCTGTCATCGTCGCGACGAGCGGGACGACGGTCAGGATGAGGTCCTCCTCCTCCTCACGCATTCTCTCAATCATTAGCTTGGCGAAGTCGAAGTTCTCGTGAATCAAGTCCTCTTCCCGGTCGATGATGTGCTCGTTCTCTAATTCATAAGCCGAGAATAGACGCTCATGCCGTCTGAGCAAGTGCCGCATATGACGCATCAATTCGTCCTCAAGCTGAGGTGGTAGATGTTCGAGTGTCAGAAAATCGTCATGCAGCTTGTCGAGCACGTGGATAGCGGCACTGTTCGTATCAATCATCTTCGACTTCAAGACGGCCCGGCGATAAATCGGCGTCTTCTTCTCGAGCCAGCGGTTGGCTTTAATCTCTTCTTCAAAGAAGTCGTACGTCGTCTTTGAGGCTCGATGTTTCTTTTTCGTCTCATCGAGTGACTCAAATGACGAGCGTCCTCCCTCTGTTTCCGAGAACAGTCGCGCGATGCGGACGGCCATTTGGGAGACGGTCGCGATCTCGTCCTCAAGCTTCCGCTCATAGCGCGGCGGGAACAAGAGCGCATTGACGACAAGCGCCACGGTGATCCCCATCATGATGAGCAAGTAACGTTCACCTGCGAACATCCAGACGGGCATGTCCGACTGGCTCGCCCCTTCCATAATCAGAATCGTCGTCAAGATGACGGTCCGGGTCGTCGACTCGAGGTTCAAAAAGAGAAGGATCGAGATGGCGATGATGATGACGACTCCGATGGCGATCGGTGTCGGGTTCGGCGTCAACATTAATGAGAAGACGGCGAGCAAAGCCCCGATCAAGTTCCCTTTTAGTTCTTCTAATAGCCGGACACCCGTCTGATAAACGGACGGCAATAATGCGAGCGAGGCCGCGAGTGCCGGTACGACAATCTGTTGAAATTGAAATGCCTCGGCGATGAGCAATACCAAGGCGACGGATATCCCGGTCTTGATGGTTCTAGCTCCAAATCTCATGCGGTGTCGACAACGAAGTGTCTTCCTCCCTTATACACGTCTTAACTTTTTGTATCCCACTTACCCTGCCCTGAAACCTCACAACTTCAAGCCGTTGTCTCCTGTTTCGATAGCGCTTCCGTGGTATGATGGCGTTGGATATTTTCTTTTATCTTGATTGGGAGGGGTTTACTTGTCAACCATTGCTTTATTTGGAGGGAGCGGCCGCACGGGGATGCGGTTGCTTGAACGTTTGTTAAAAGACGGCCACGACGTCCGACTGTTGTCACGTCGCGAGGTTGAACCGAGGGATCGTCTCACGGTCATCATCGGTGACGCGACCGATGCGGATGCCATCGCAGAAACGGTGAAATCGGCCGACGTCGTCATGTCGGCGCTCGGTACGGATAAGCAGGACGTCTTGTCCCGCTTCACGCCGCTCATCATCTCAGCGATGCAAGCAGCCGGGATCACGCGCATCTTGACGGTCGGGACGGCCGGCATCTTGCAGGCACATGATTCTGACAACTATCGTTTCGAGACCCGCGAGTCGAAACGTTCGATGACGACCGCGGCCGAGGATCACGCCTGGGCATATGAACTGCTCGATGCATCAACGCTCGATTATACAATCGTCTGCCCGACCCAATTGATTGAAGACGCGTCCGTCGGGAACATCGTCATCGCAGCTGACGTGCTCGGGACACAGAACTCGGGACCAATCTCGCGTGACGATGTGGCTGATCTCGTCATTCAAGCCTGGGAAAACAACTCATATCGTAGACATCGCGTCGGCATCACGACGGAATCATAAGTAGGGGATGGGGATTTATGAACGAACAACGCATGCGCCTCGCGCAATTGACCGACGTATTTGACATGCAAGCTGAGACCGAGTCAGCTCGTCTCGCTAAGACCGCGCTCCGAAAAGTGACACAAAACGAGATTTGGATCGCGGTCTGTGGTCATTTCTCGGCCGGTAAGTCGACACTTCTCAACAATTGGCTCGGGGACGGTGTGTTACCGACGAGTCCGATTCCGACGAGTGCGAATATCGTGACGCTTCGACATGGGGAAATCGGGGCATCCGTCGCCGTCAACGATACAGATTGGATTCGACTCGCACCGGATGAGCTCGACCGTTTGAGCGACTACTGCAAAATCGAAGAGATTAAAGAAGTCGAGTACGCCCTGCCCCGCTTCCCGTTTGGAAGCGACGTTGTCCTCATGGACACGCCTGGGATCGACTCGACCGATGAACGGCACCGTCAAGCGACGGAACGCTCGCTCTTTCTCGCCGACCATCTGTTCTTCATGATGGACTACAATCACGTCCAGTCCGAACAAAACATTAAACTGATGAAACAGTTTAGCGCCGAAGGACGTCCCTACTCGATCATCATCAACCAAATCGATAAGCACGATGAAGGAGAGCTTCCATTCAGCACGTTCAAGCGTTCGCTCGAGACCACCTTCACCCGTCACGCCATCAATCCGGACGATATGTTCTACATCTCGCTCCGTGAGCTCGATCACCCGGAAAATGAGGTCGAACGCCTCCGGACGTACGTCCAAACCGTCATCGACGCCGCGCGGGAACATGCGGAAGCGCGCGCCGACTTGCTCGTTGACACGTTGCTCGCCCGGTCCACTGGTGCGCACGACGCGCTCCTGAACGAGTTGCCGGTCATCGAGAAGCAGCCGACGGAGATTCAAGCCCGCCTGCAACGTCTCGACAAAAAATCGATATGGCTCACCGCGTTCCGCCGCGAGTTCTTCAAACACCAGACACCGATTGTCGCGAGCGCGCCAATCATGAACTACGAGTTCCGCGAACTATTGCGGGACTATCTCGAGAGTTGTGCACCGGAGTTCAAAGTCGGCCTGTTCTTCTCAAAAGAGAAGACGCGACAGGAACGCCTGCGTCGTGAAGACATTGCCGTCAAGGAGTTCAACCGATTGATCGATACGAACCTTCGCCCCCACTTGATCAAGTACGCCGAAGATATCGTCCGCGATTTGAAACTGCCCGAGGCGATTCTGTCCCGTCCGGATACGTTACCGACTGCACCGAGCACGCTCATCAGTGACCAAGTGAAGTCCGGTGCCTCGCTCAGTGGTGACACGGTGCTTCAATTCAGCCGCGACATCGAGTCGGCCCTCGCCTCTTGGGTGACGAAAGTGTCCGAACCGTGGGTCACGTCCGTCGAAACGTATCTTGAGGTTGAAGGCCAAGACCGAATCCATTCCATCGAGACCGAGCAAGACGAATTATATGACATGCTCGACACGTTGGCGCTACAACGTCAGCTGGCCGAACAGAGAGACGAGCTCACCCATTACACGACACGTGACCTCTCGGATTCGCGTTTGACGGACCTTGAGACCCGTCACTACGTCACGGCCGACCAATTACCGCAGAAACAAGTCGAACATCAGCAACAAGAAGTTGCTTCGACCTCGCTTTTTGTGGATGATATTACTGCTTTGTCTTTTGATTTTTCGTATGAATATGCGGTATGTGAAATATTAGAGAACCATCCGTTATTCAAGTCACGCGTCAAATCGCTCCGTCATAAATTGGCCCGGGCCGAATCCGAGACGTACACGCTCGCCATCTTCGGGGCGTTCTCGTCCGGCAAATCGTCGACGTTGAACGCGTTGCTCGGTGAGACGGTGCTCCCGACGTCACCGAACCCACTGACGGCGTCGATCACGAAAATCGTGCCGCCGAACGGCCGTGCCAACAAGAGCGCGTTGATCACGTTCAAGACACGTGCCGAACTCGAGGCCGAGCTGAACGGTTACGGGGCGTCACTCGACGCACTCCATCTCGACCACCCGTTCGTAAACGCCGTCAAGAACGCTCCCCTGTCCTATCTCGGTAGCCAGGAGACGGTCGACTATGACACGTTCTGCTCGTTCGTCACGGAGGAAGAGAAGAGCTGTATCGTCAAAGAGATCGAGCTCGCCATCGACTCCCCTTGGGCCGAGCGCGGCATCATCTTCGTCGACACGCCGGGTGCCGACTCGCAGTTCAACCGTCATAGCGAGGTGCAGTTCGGCTATATGCGTGACGCCGATGCTGTTTTATTTGTGACGTACTACAATCACGCTTTCACCGAGGCCGACCGTGAACTCGTCATCCAGCTCGGACGGGTCCAAGGGACAGGTGACCATCACATGTTCTTCCTCGTCAACGCATCAGATTTGGCGGCCGATGAGACGGAACGGCTTGCCGTCACTGATTATGTGTCGAACCAGTTGACGAAGCTCGGTGTCCGTCATCCGACGGTGCTACCGATTTCGAGCCGGAACGCCATCCAAGGCACGGACGCAGGATTCGAACGATTCTCGGCCAAGCTCGAGCAATTCGTCGACCACGATTTGCGTCAGGCGAACGCGGTCCGCATCAAAGATGAGGCACATGTCCTCGTCACCGCGTTCGAGGACGTCGTCCACGAGGCCGAAGCGGATGCGAGCGTCAAGGCGGCCCGCCGTGACAAGCTCGAACAAGTGCGCACGTCTGACAATCGTCTCAACGTCACGACGCTCGAAGACCCGTTCAAGCGCGAGACGGACGAGTTGCTCGCCCACCTCGAGACCCGCTCGCTCCTCCGGCTGTCGGACTTCGTCAAAGAGACGTTCCATCCGGTCGAGGTCGATGGATCGAAGGCGAGCCTCGAGCGCGCCCTCAGCCGGACACTCGACAAGTATGCGTATGACATCCATCAAGAGCTGCAAGTGTTCCAATATCGGCTCGAGCGCTTCTTGAAACGGGAGACGGAACGCTTGATCGAGCGCGAGACGCTCAAACTGCGTCCGCTCTTGCCGACGTTGTCGTTCGAAGACGACATCGACATCGATTGGCTCCGCGACGCCGTCGACCCAATCACGTTCGAGGCGGCCCGTTTCCGTCCCGTCTTAAAGCACTATAAGAATGCGAACCAGTTCTTCGAAGGCGATGGCCGGACGAAGTTGCGCGACGACTTGAGCGCCTTGTTGAAGACGGCGGTGCGTGAACAACTCGCGCGCGTCGGAAGTCATCAAGTCGAACGGACGGCGAAGCACCTTGCCGCGCTCGAGACGACGCTCAGCCAGGACTGGGACCGTGAAGTGAACGACCTCATCGCCGGTGAATTGAGCGTGCTCTCGGACGGACAATCGTTCCAAGACATGACACAGCGCCTCGCTGCGCTCAGAAAGGACTGAACGCATGGGTTCTTTGTTGCTCGTCGGCCTGATTCCGGCCGTCATCATGACGGTCGCACTCGGCTTGTTTATTCGCCACCTGTATCTGAATAGAGAGTAGACTTTCAAGGATGGGACCGAGACCGGCCCCATCCTTTTTTCATGTCGTCATGAACGGATTTCAAACCACTCCTTGACGGTCCCATAGCTTTTCGACGTTCACGAGTTCATGTTGATCGAACGTCACTTTATATATGTCCGGCATATCGAGTTCTTTCCAGAACGTATAGCCATACTGTTCATCAAAATAATTGAGGATCAGCACCATGATATTCCCGTGCGTACCGATTGCGATTCGCTTTCCTTCGTATTGGTCGAGTAGTGCCTGAATCGCACGGACTCCCCGCTGTTGAGCGACAACGTTCGATTCGCCGCCTTCCCATGTAAAAGTAGGATCTTCCCACACTTTCGTCATCGCCAACGTGAAATCTTCCGCCGGTTTTGTCGTCAACATCCGTTCCCGCAAATCGTCCATGAGTAGCACTTCTGTTCCAAGCTGGTTAGCAATCCCTTGTACCGTTTGAATGGCTCGTTTATATGGGCTCGAGACGACGAGATCAAACTTTTCTTCACTCAAGGTGTTCGTGATGTTACGGACGTCTCTCGCTCCTCTTTCAGATAAAGGTCTCGTCCACTCATCGGCTGTATATGTAGAGTGTGCATGTCTTACGAAATATAAGGTCGTCATGTCATCGTCTCCCGTTCTTTGTATGTCATCATTCACTATTATTCCACTGAAACTTATTGTAAAATTATCCAGCGTGACTTCATTATAATCCTCAAAAAGAGGATAACGCCTACATATTTTTTTCCGATGAAGACGAACATCGAAGTTGGAACGGTGAGAATATACCGTGGGAGTTCACGATGTTAGCCACAAAAAATATAGGTTGATGGGAGAGGCAAACATGAGAAGCAGAATTCACATACTCGGCGCTTCGGGCTCCGGCACGTCAACGCTTGGCGACGCGTTGGCGAACGTGTTGCCGCATACATATCTCGATACGGATGAGTATTTTTGGACCACCAAGTTCACCGAACCGAGACCCGTCCCTGAACGACGCGAGATGCTCAAAGAAGAGTTGCTACAATCTGAACGGTGGATTCTATCAGGATCTCTCGCAGGTTGGGGCGACTGTTTCATGCCCTATTTTGATTTGGTTATCTTTTTATGGATCCCACCAGATGTTCGTTTGGCCAGATTGCAACAACGGGAGCTCGAACGCTATGGAACGGAGGCACTCGCTGGCGGCAGCCTATACGAGGAATCACAAGCGTTTTTGAAATGGGCCGCCCTGTATGACCATGCCGGGACGGAAGTGAGAAGCAAGACGTTACATAACCAATGGCTTGCTGAATTGTCTTGTCCCATCCTAAGAATCGAGGGCGACTATTCGACTGAAGAACGGATTGCGATGGTGCTGAATTTTCTAAAAGAGGATTTTAGTCATAACAAAAGAGCCCCGAGCACAATGCTCGAGGCTCTTTATTATGCGTCAGCCGGGTACCGCACGTCGATGCGCTGCCGGATATCGGTCATGACGTCCGCGAGTGTGAGCATATCGTCAAATGAGTGAATCTCGGTCTCCCGCTCCCCTGCTTCAATCATGTTCACGAACGTCTGAATCTCATACGTCATATGACTCGCCTGTTTTGAGCCGAAATCGACGGTCGTCGCATCGCGGCCAACGAATGTCAAGCGGTCGAGCGAACCGATATCGTCAATCACGATGCGCCCCGCTTCCCCGATGATTTCGGACGGAGCGTCCGTTCCGTGAATCTTCGAGTGGAGCACGATGATGTCCATGCCGTCATACGACAAGATGGCCGAACCACTGCCGTCGACACCCGACTCGAGCTTGACCGCGTTTGCTTGCACGCCGTCCGGTCGACCGAACAGTTTCAAGGCCGGGCCGAGGCAATAGACGCCGAGGTCCATCAGTGAGCCGTTCGAGAAGGCAGGATTGAACGTGTTCGGGTTGTCTCCACGTTTATACAAGTCGTAGCGTGACGAGTATTGCGACTTGTTCAAGATGACACGCCGGACGGGGCCGACCCGATGGAGTTCTTGACGCAACACATCGAAGTTCGGCATGAATAGGTTACGGAGCGCTTCGAGCAAGACGACGTCATGTTCGCGCGCCGTCTCAAGCATCAGTCTGACTTCCTCGACGTTCGAGGCGAACGGCTTCTCACAGAGGACGTGCTTGCCGTGGCGGATGAACAGCAGGCTCTGCTCAGCGTGGAGCGAGTTCGGGCTCGCGATATAGACCGCATCGATCAACTCACTGGAAGCCATCTCCTCGAGTGAGGTGAACGTGTTTGGAATATCAAATTCTTCAGCGAACGTTTTCGCGCGCTCGTCTGTCCGGGAATAGACGGCGGACACGGATGCGCCTTCGACTTCATGGGTCGCTTCAATGAAAGAACGGGTGATAAAGTTTGTGCCGATGATACCGAATCGAATCATAGGAAAATCCCTCTTTTCTTTAGGTTGTGATGATTTTGCTAAGGACGATTTCGTCATGGAGCGGGATGCAGTGCTCCCCGATGACGGGGATCGACGGTTTATGTAACCGGGCCGCATCGACCGCACCCGGGATGATCCGTGCGAGGCGCCAGCCTCGGCGTTGGTAAAAGGAGAGCGCACGCAGGTTGTCGTTCGTCGTGATGAGCGACAGCCGTTCGAGCTGATGGTGTTTGGCCAACCGCTCCACTTCATCGAGGAGTGCCGAGCCGATGCCACGCTTCTCCTGGAGGCTGTCGAGCGAGATGATCTCGATCTCGTCTTCCCGAATGACATACGTGACGAGGCCGATGATGACGTTCGTTTCCGACCAGATGAACCCGTCAAGCGTGGCGCAACCATACGTCCCGGTCGAGATGACCATCTCAGATGAGCCCCAGGCATCGATAAAGAATGCGCGGACCGCGTCACGCGTCGAAGGGGTAATCGGTTCAATCATCGTCGAATCACTCCGCCTCTCGGGCAGGTGACGGTTTTGGCGCACTCGCCTCGGCGTAAATCCGGAATTGTTTGAACTGTTCATCGTAAATCAGGCGAATCGCCCATTTGAACGCCTTTACATATAGGGCATATAGCCAGGATGAAGGGATGAGTGAAATCCGAATCGTCACATCTGTCCCGTCTGTCGTCTCGCTCAACGTATACGTCGCAATCGACACCCCTTGATTCGTCACCGCCTGCACCTCGCATTCGTGAGGACGATTGACATACGTCAACTCAGATTCGACCCGAATCTCTTTTTTCTCGAACTGTTGGACCGAGATGAACCGTTTTCCTGTCACGAGTGAGGTGTCACCATCCTCGTAAATGTTTTCAATCAAATGGTCGTTCCATTTGATGATGTGTTCGTCTTCTGCGAGACAAGCGAACGTGTGGTCAATCGGTGCGTCGATTGTCATTGTATATGTAGCCACTTCAAGTTGTTTCACATCAAATCCTCCTTCATCGATCGACATTCTTTTTTTCATTACGTTAGACAAGTTCTTTTTCAAAACAGACATACCGTTCATGCCCTTTCGGTTTCGAATCGAAATGGACGCTTCCACGTTCCACGTAGCCGTGTCGTTTGTAAAAGTTGCAGGCTGCCTCATTTCCTGAGAAGCTGTCGAGCCGGATACTGGTGTAACCTTCCGCTTTTGCCAACTGTTCAGAGGCATGTAACAGGGCTTTTCCGCTACCTTGACCTTGCCGCTCCGGATGCACCATTAAGGAATGGATGACGAGCGGATGGTCGTGACGCCAGTGAATCGCCTCCCATTCGTGCGACTGCCATGATCGAGTACAACGACTCCGAGCAATTCCTCACCGTGTTTCATGATATAGACAGAATCATCTTTGATACACATCTCGAAATAAGCACGATTCGGGTACGTGTCGTCCCATTGAAAAATCTGTCGGGCGAGCAAATCGTCTTTACAAGCGAGATACAGTCGTTCGATTGCAGTTAAATCTGATGGTTTGGCTAATGCGATTGTGTTCATTCCAATGCTCCGTTCTTTAGGGTGACTATCTTTTATTGATGATCCGCTCGTATTTTTTATACTCGTCGTGGTCCATGCTTAGACCGAGCAGCTCAGCGATTGTGTCTTGTCGCCACGTGGTGGGATTAAAATACTGCGAGCCCGTGTTGAACCAGCGCCCCTTTTGATCGAATCCCCATGTATACTTCACCCGGTCAAGCCCTTGCTGTAGAAGCATCTTTCCTTCTGCTGGATGGGCTCGCAAGCGATGTTCGCCGAGACGCATATATGGTTCGACGGCCCACGGGCATCGTTCAATCGCTCGTTGAACATATGTATAATCGAAATGATCGATGTCTCTCCTCGCCAACGCAATACATAGCAGGCCGCTCACTTCTTCCGGTCCTTGTTCGATGAGCGACTCTGCCAAAGCGACATCCTCGTCTGTGATGACAAAGTCATTCCAACCCGCCCAATATAAGGCGAGCGCGAAATAGAACGGGTCATTCGGATGAAACGTATAGGCAGTGAGACCGAAGCTATTCACCCGGGCAAAATCTTCGATGGTATCAATCAACTCATACCCGATGAGCATGTCCCATCGGCTGTTATCAGTCGGGTCCATCATCACATGATCAATCAACATCTGCTCGATGCCTCGGGTTTGTTGAAGGTAATGTTCAAGCTGTTTGAACTGGTTTGCCTCAACGTAGGCGTCGATGGGATCCATCATCGCCTGTTGCTCCACCGAGAGGGTCTCGTTGCCTGAATACAGCTCAAAGATATTCCCTATGTTATAATCATTCAAAGATGTGTTCTCCTCTCCCACGTCGCTTTCCACGGTGAGCGCTAGTAATTCTGTCGATATGATTGCGTTTTTAGAAAAAGAATTTATCATATTCGTTGCTATATTTTCTTTAAAAAAGATATCACATTCGGTATTTGAAATAAAATTATTCAAAATACTCTAGAATGGTTTCTGGGTCATATTCCAACCCTACCAGCTCGCTCGACCAATCGAGGCCGCACAGCAGCTCATCATCCGACATGTTCGGCAACCAGCGTTCAAGGAATAGCTCGACCGGCAACTCGATCACATGATAGTCGGCCCATTCTTTAACCCGGCACGCGAGCGCAAGCTCTCGTGACGAAAAGAATAACAAGACGTCTGTGTCTTCGACGTGCGATGGTGCGTACGCCCACCCCTCGTCTTGCTCCGCAGATAATCCGAAGACGAGTCCATTCTCCTCGACTCGTTCGCAAAACGTCTCGAGCACGTCGCTTTCCGCCTGCGTCACTTCGACGAACGCCTCAAACGAAAGCGCCGCCACCTGGAGTTCGTCTAACTCGTGCCACCAGACGTAAATCGTCTCCCGGTCGTCTTTTAGAAAACCGAGCTCATCACCGGATCCGTTCGTCGCAAGCGTCACGAACCCATGCGGTAACTCCTCTTGTTTCAATTCGTTGGCTCGAATGACGTCATCCCATGTCTTATTGAAAAACCGCTCGTCCTTGATCGGATAAAAGAACCAATCCCCAAGTTCGAACTTGTTCTCATGACCCCATGCGTCACGTAAGCCGTCCGGGAAGCGTGACCCCACTTGTTACTCTACCTGTTCAATCGTTTCGACCGAAATTCCTGAAAGATTCGTATCAAGCCTCATCTCATCGCCTTCTTTCTAACATCAATAACATGAGTATACTGAATTTACAAAAAAGAGGGAATTGATTCCGACAAGTTGATTCAATAATGATCACGATTCTGTTGCGCCAAACGTTTGTAAAACGTAAAAAAGGACCTATAGACAAGGTCTATCGTCACGAGAAATCATTCGGTTGTAAGTAGTAACTTCTTAGTCGATTCAACGACGTACCATAGGAACACCGTACTAACGCAGCCTCGCATGCGCTTACGCCAAGAATAAATAATAACGTTCCGACATCTTCAAGCTCATCAAAACCGAACTGCTCCAATTGCCAATCGTGAACGATTTGATAATAGGCAATCCATAAAAATGGCACCGGAAAAACGCGCCAATAAAACGTCTTGATTCGCTTCGGTAAATGGAACTCCATCTGTCTCGCTCATCCTCATCAGTCAGTACCATGACGTGGTCGACTGTAAAATGGTCATCATTCGTGGACGATTCGAACGCCGCTCACTTCATAATCACCGATTTGAATGAAATGGAACCGTTCGCCCTCCGCTAACCCTCTGGCAGTTCTCGAAAATCCAGCTACAATGTCAGGACGTTTCCGTGCACCGAACGGCCACTTGTACAACACTTCGTCTTTCACGATGTAGCCGACCTGACCTTGAATCGTCAGCGCCGAGCTATCGTGAAGAAGCTTCGGTGTCTTATACTTGTTGAGTCGACCGGTCACATCGATATGAATCAAGTCATACCAAATCGACGGACAAAGCCAGACCCCGGTTCGATTTGCTTGCAACAATTCGCAGTCGACAATGGTCGGCGGACGTACAAAATCTGACTGATAGCGTTTTGACACTCCCACGGCTAAAGCCGCAAGCCCATCCTTTCAGGATGGGTGGGATTCTGAAGTGCCCGTGCGGACGCAGGCCATTTCTGTTTTGTCCGAGCCTTCAGATGAGGGTGTGCCATCACCC
>NZ_JACSLF010000019.1:0-27286 GCF_018617975.1 Exiguobacterium sp. s21
CGGCGACGACGGACCGTGGCAAGGAGTTCAGCGGTCACGAGCGCATCCAGGCGTCACTCGGTGTGCCGATGTATTTCGCCGACCCGTACTCATCGTGGCAACGGGGGAGCAACGAGAACGCCAACGGGCTCCTCCGCGAGTTCTTCCCGAAAGGAACGGACTTCGCGCAGGTGGCGCATGACGAACTCGCGGACGCGCTGACCAAGATCAACGGGCGACCGAGGAAGTGCCTGGACTGGAAAACCGCACACGAGGCCTTCACCGAGGAAGTGTTGCGCTTAATTTGACAAACCATCTTATCATAAAATCCGTTTGTGAAAAAACTATGCATTTTTTGATTAAATCTCTTGTCAATTTTTGAAATGAATTTGATATACTTTTTTGTAATATAGTGATGCTATACTCCTTTTAACAAATCGTTCGTCACTGTATCTTTATCTTTAAAGGAGTACAACTAATGAAAAACAAGGTAATACTTATCGCTTCTAGTGTCTTACTCACAACAACTTTTTCGATGCATAGTCCAAAAGTCGAAGCAAGTAGTGCATATAACGTAAAAGTGAAGACAGACGATCTTCGTGTTCGGACTGGTCCTTCTCTCAATCACAAAATTGTCGGCATCACTAACACTGGGCAGACCTTTTCTTATTTGGGAAAAAAAGGAGCTTGGACAAAAGTACTTTACAAAGGAAACACACGGTATATCTATAGTTCTTACCTAAAAAAATATAAGAGCCACGTTGCCAAAAAAACATCATATAATAACTCTCTTTTTGCTTCTCCTACAGAAGGTCGGCTGACCCAAGGATACGGAAACTCTAATGGTGCTTACGGTTATACATTCCATAATGGCGTTGATCTAGCTGCAGCAAAAGGCACACCCGTCTACGCTTCTGCCAGTGGAAAAGTCATTACATCTAAAAACAGCGGTGCGTACGGTAAACACGTTATGATTTAACATAGTCTACAGAATCAAAAATACGTAACCGTTTATGCTCATATGAACAGCCTTTCGGTAAAAAGTGGTCAGACAGTCTCTAAAGGTATGAAGATTGGAACAGTTGGGAATACAGGAAACTCGTTCGGAAATCATTTGCACTTTGACATTCATAAAAACAGTTATAAATACAGCAGTTATTCTGCAGCGAATAGTGTCAACCCAATGAACTATTTGTAACCTATAAAAAAAGAAAAGATTAGACTGACCTAGCTGTATGAGACACTAATAAAAATACCTTGATTAGGCTACCGCCACACCATATTTTATCGGTGTGAGGTAGCCTAATTTTTCTTGGATACGTTCTTCGTTGTAGTAAGTTAAGTAATTATTCACCCGTTCACGCACTTCATAGTCGCTTAACGAGTTGAACTTGACGTACTGGAACACCTCAGACTTCAAGTTCGAATGAAACGATTCGATCACCGCATTATCCCAACAGTTGCCTCTTCGAGACATGCTGCTCGTCAGATACTTCCTCTTTACGAAATCTTGAAAGGCATATGATGTATAGACACTTCCTTGATCTGAATGGATGATAACCCCTTGGGGATTGTTCCGACTCTCCAACGCCATCCTTAACGTATCGATGACGAGGGGCGTCTGTTGATGATCGTATAGCTTATAGGCAACAATCTCATTGTTGAATAGGTCGATGATCGTGGAGAGGTACTTCGTCGTGCCCCCGTATTGGATGTAGGTGATGTCCGTCACCCACTTCTTATTCGGTCTACTGGCAGTGAAGTCTCGCTTGAGAAGGTCAGGGGCGATGACGATACTCTCACCCTGAGACTTCCATTTTCGTTTGGGTTTGATCCGACACTGGAGATGGTGCTTCTTCATGATTCTCTTCATTTCGAGACTCCGCTAGGATTACAGAAATATGGCTCCTGGCTTCATCGTGATGTGGTCGACTTCTTCCTTCACTACTGCGAAACCATGTTTACTCGATATAAAGGTAAAGTCCGATATTGGATTCCTTTTAATGAAATCAATGTCATGTCGACAAAACCATGGATGGGGGGAGGAATCCCTTCTTCAACGAAAGAATCACAGTTTATCGGTGCATTCCATCAGACGTTGGCGAATGCCAAAGCCGTGACACTTGCCCATGAAATTGATTCAGAGAACAAAGTGGGGATGATGTATAATGGCCACTTCGCATATCCAAACTCCCCAGACCCAGATGACGTCCAACGAACTGAGGAATTCATGCATAAAATGCAGTACTACTGTGAAGTACTTTGTCGTAGCAAATATCCGAACTACATTAAAAAAGAATTAGAGCGCGAGAATATCTCTTTGACGTTTGAAGAAGGAGACGCCGATACATTGTACCGTGGTCCTGTTGATTTTATTTCATATAGCTATTACTTAACTCACCTTATCGTCAAGGAGTCGCCTCTCGAATTCTCTGGTTTGAATGGCGTGAAGACAGGCTATAAAAACCAGCATGTGGAGCAAAGTGAATGGGGATGGAGTATCAATCCGAAAGGCTTGCGCTATTCTTTAAATTATCTATATGATCGATATCAGTTGCCACTTATGATTGTTGAAAACGGTCTCGGGGCCGTTGATGAACTCACCTCAGATAAGAAAGTTCATGACGACTATCGTATCGCCTATCTACGGGATCATATTGAAGAGATGAAAAAAGCAGTTTCCATCGACGGGGTGCCTTTACTCGGTTACATGGCATGGGGACCAATCGATTTAATTGCAGCAAGTACAGGAGAAATGAAGAAGCGGTATGGGTTCATCTATGTAGACTTGGACGACGAAGGGAACGGGACCCTAGAACGGATTAAAAAAGATTCGTTCTACTGGTATAAAAAAGTCATAGCTTCAAATGGAGATGATCTGACTTGAATTAAGACGGATGTATGGAATGATTCGTATCAAAAAAGTATTAAATTCAAGTGTCGTGATTGTCGAGGACAAATCAAAGCTTGAGTACATTTTAATTGGAAAAGGAATTGGTTTCGGGCAGAAAGTCGGAAATGTTGTCGCTCCACCTGAAGCCTCCCAAATGTTCTTACCCGCTGACGATGTCCGTATTAAAGAGTTCATAGGACTGGTGACTGAAATTCCTCCTGAATTCGTCGAGTTCACTCGAGAAATCGTTGCATATGCTGAGGAAAAGCTAGCTACAAAGCTCAATGCCGGTATCTTTTTAACACTGACAGACCACCTTCACTTTGCGGTAAAACGTTATTATAAAGGTATTACTATCAGCAACCGAGTATTTTTGGAAATTCGAAACTATTATCCACAGGAATTCAAGATTGGAAGTTATGCGGTTAATCTCATGAATGAACGATTTAAAATCGAACTGCCTATTAAAGAGGCAGCCAATATTGCTTTTCATATTATCAACACGCAAGGAGAAAGAGAAGAAACACGTGATGGCATGCGCTACGCCAAGATGATTGGGAGTATTGTGAACCTTATTCGATATGCTTACAATATTGAAACCGATGAAGAAGATATTCATTATTCATGATTCATCACACATGTGAAATATTTCGCTGAACGCTTTTATGCTGGAAAAATATTGAATGAAGAATCCGATCAACTATTTGAACAGATTGCGAACATCTACCCAAAGGCCATGAATGGTTCATTCAAAGTACGGGACTACCTTAAACAGTTGCACGGTGTGACAATTCCTAATGAGGAACTAGCTTATCTAGCCGTTCATATTCATCGCCTGACAACTAATATGGATTTGAATAAACAATAACTTTCTTAATTACCTGGTTCTTATTGACGAAGACCAGGTTTTTTCTATACTGAACAAAAAAATATCCATTTTTTATAATCGAGCAGCTATAGGCCGCATGACATATGTGTGTTTTTCACCACTGATTCGATTTCTTTAGGTCGGCGTGACGGGCTCCTTTAATAACTTTTTCAGAAAAGATAAAAGGAAAGAACAACTTTGCTCTTTCCTACAATTTCTAGCCTAGTGTTAGTAATTATTTATACATCGCACGTCTTCATGCTTAGTTTTGGGATGACAGGGTTTCTGTGGTTCGGATTCCGCTACAATCCAACGCCCTCGGCTGAATTGAATCCAAAGGACGATCGCCTTAAAGACGATGTCTAGACCGATGGCGATCCACACTCCTGCAATGCCCATCTGCATCTGAATCGCCAATACATATACTGCCCCAGTCCGGATCACCCACATACCGATCGTGGTCAGATACATTGGAAACTTCGTATTGTTCGCTCCTTGGAATCCACCGGTCAATACAAGGACGACTGCTAGGAAAGGCTGGAAGACCGCTGCTATTTTTAACGCGACATCGATGTCTTTGATGACTTGGGGATCGTCGGTGAAAAGTGAACCTGCCCATCCTCCGAAGAAGAATAAGACGACCCCGAATAAGGACATGAAGCCCATCGCCATGAACGTGCTCAATCTGGCATATTCTTTGGCGGTCTCGTGGTCTCCCGCTCCGATGTTGCGACCGACGAGAATGGTTGCTGCTGTCGCGAAACCATATGCCAACATATAAGAGAACACCTCTAGATTCCCTGCAATTTGATGCGCGGCGAAGGTGTTCGTCCCGAGTACCACGATGAATCCGAAATACACGATCTGTCCGGCTCTCATGACCAATCGCTCGATAGCCGCCGGGCTTCCAAGGTTCACGAGCTCCAACTGGTGTTCGAGATCCGGTCTCCAGAAATCTTTCCTGAAGGCGATGACTTCCGTCTTACGAATATAGTTCATCAATAAGAGCGTCCCGACGAGCCGGGCGATGACGGTCGCGAGTGCCGCTCCGACGAGACCAAGTTCGGGGATGATCCAAAAACCGAAAATCAACATATAGTCGAGCACAATATTGACGACATTGATGACGATGCTCACCTTCATCGGTGATTTTGTATCTCCCGCACCTCGTAAGATACTACTGAGCACAAACATCAATGCCATCACGATCGATGGGATCCCGACAATTTTGAAGTAGGTGCTACCAGCTTCTAAAACGTCATTCTCCACCCCCATCAACCGCAGGAGAGGCTCAGCGAAAAATAGCGTCACGACCCCAAACGTCACCCCGACCACGACAGATAGGACGATGGCCTGCTGCGCGATATGTCTCGCGCGCTCGATTCGTTCTGCGCCTAAGTTATTGGCGACATAAACGTTTACTGCCACACCGATTGCCATAAAGACAGCAAAGTAGATGGCGAGGATGGCATTCGTCACTCCTACCGCTGACACTTCTGCTAGGCCGATTCTTGAGACGAACAGCGTATCGACAAATCCGAGCAACGTTTGGAAAAAATTCTCGGCAACCGCTGGTAACGCGAGTAGAAGGATGAATTTCATCTTGGTTTTTCGATCACCATGAGTGTCCAGCCGCTCACTTTCTATCATCTGAGTCCTCTCCTTCGAAAATTATGCTTACAACGATTACAGGAAAGCGACCCAACGAGGAACCATGGGTCGCTCATGGTCAATCTGAGACACGAATGACGAAAGGATAGGTGTGCACAGTCCCATGGAACTGGAATTCGGCCCAGACCTTGTATAGGCCAGGTTTATGGAAGACCGTCTCAAATTCCGTCGTATCATGAGAAGAAGGATGCACATGGATAAACTGTTCTCCGGCTTCATCCAAGATGACGACATGACCAAGTGCTCCAAGGTATGGCTCCGGGTTACTTTCTTTGGTGTCATAGCTGAAGACAGTCGGGACATGCGCTTTTAAAGAGTCAATCGACAGCTCGACGGTATGACCTTCGATCGTCTTCGTCAGACGCTCATCCACTTTAAGTGACGATTCGATAGAGGAAGAGGACTGATGATCAATCTGTAAGTGAACCGGCTTCACTTGATATGCCAGTCCCTTAGGCTGAATATCCACGAAGAGTTTATACGCCCCTGCCTCAAGTTGGACGGGGTGCTCGAATCGACCCTCACCCTTTTTAAACGGATGGAGGTGTCGGTACTCAGTTAGGTCTTCGTTCACGAGAATCAAATGGAATTCCTTTTCATGGCTGACTTCGAGTTCCGGGGCTTGCTGATGTTGATCCTTTAACTCGATACTGATTTTCCCGAATTCATATTTAGCTTCTACAGACACTTCATTTCCCGTCAAGTTCTTCATATGATGATGTCCATGGTCTTTCACGTTTAACACTCCTTTGTGTAGTCCTTGATCGCACCGTCACTCGACCTCCATTACTTGCAGCAAGAACAACCGATTTTAACGGTCGCCTCCGTTACCTCGTAGCCAGTCTCTTGAATTGCGGTTTCAATCTCAGAAAGTGTGAGTTGGCTTTCATCGAACGTCACGTCCACCTCTCCCGCCGAAAGATTGACCTTCACTGATTCAATACCCGCTAACTTTCCAACGTGTCCTTCAATCTTATTGATACAAGATCCACAAGACATACCCGCTACCTGAAATGTTGATTTTTTCATTATATGTTCCTCCTGATTATTTAATTACCATACATGGGTAGGGTGTAAAAGTATCGATTTTTTTACACCCTCGCCACCTTATGTTCGTGTCCCTCATTGCGCGACACGCTTTCAACAGGTTCTGAGAGTGAGCTATCGTTGCTTATCGTAGCAATGTTAGAATCTCCTCTTTGTTGTTCTCGAAGCCAACAAAGTACTTAACTACTTTTCTCTTTCTGAGCATCCCTTTTTTGTAGAAGACAAACAGTGGTACGATTCGATTTCCTGATATCGCTACCATTTCTTGTTCAAGGTCAAGGTTCACACCCACATCTTTGTTCACATAAGAGACTGAGATTGTTTTTAAGTATTTTTTGGCATCCTGACAATCTGAACACGTCGGACGCGTGTAAAGTTCGAGCTGTAGATCTCTATCCATCCCAATTCCTCCTTTTATTTGATCATCGAAGGCTTGAATCGTTTCAAACGGAGTGCGTTCACCAGGACCGAGACTGAGCTTAAACTCATGGCCGCTCCAGCAAGTATCGGGTTCAATAAGGGCCCACCAAGTAGATAAACAATCCCCATCGCAAACGGGATACCCATGACATTATAGGCAAATGCCCAAAACAGGTTCTGTTTAATATTGCGGATGGTTGACTTGCTCAATTCGACAGCTGTAGGTACATCCATCAAATCGCTTCGCATCAAGACGATGTCTGCAGATTCGATCGCAACGTCAGTACCCGAACCGATCGCGATTCCGATGTCTGCTTGGGCCAAGGCTGGTGCGTCATTGATTCCATCACCGACCATTGCGACCTTCTTCCCTTCGGCCTGTAACTTCTTCACTTCGTTCGCTTTATCTTCAGGTAACACTTCACTCAGTACCCGATCGATCCCGACCTGTCTCGCAATCGCCATGGCCGTACCTTTGTTGTCTCCGGTGATCATGGCTACTTCGATACCCATTCGTTGAAGTTTCTGAATGGCTTTACGACTGTTTTCTTTGACGGTGTCTGCGACAGCGATGATCCCTGCGATTTGTTGGTCAATCGCGATATACATCGGCGTCTTGCCTTGGTGTGCGAGTTTGTCTGAAGCGCCTTCAAGGACATCCAGTGAGATGCCGCGGTCTTTCATCAATTTTCTGTTTCCGGCAAGCAAGACTTTTCCGTCGATCAGGACTTCGATCCCGTGCCCTGGGATGGCTTCAAAACGATCGATATCCATGACACGCATCATTCTGTCCTCTGCCGCTCTTACGATTGCTTCGCCCAATGGATGTTCAGACCCTTTTTCAGCGGAAGCGGTCAAGCGTAACAACTCATCTTCTTGATGTCCATTCACTGTCACGATATTTGTCACTTTCGGTTTTCCTTCAGTGATCGTCCCTGTCTTGTCGAACACGATCGTCTGGACTTTATGGGTCGTCTCCAAGGCGCCGCCACTCTTGATCAACACACCATTCTCAGCACCTTTGCCCGTACCCACCATGATTGCTGTTGGTGTGGCCAAACCTAGTGCACAAGGGCAGGCGATGACCAGTACTGAAATCGTGATCGTTAAGGCGAAGAGGCCGGTCTGACCGCCTAAATACCATGCAATTCCTGAAAGGATCGCGACGACGATGACAATCGGTACAAAGTATCCGGAGATGATATCGGCCAGTTTTGCGATAGGAGCTCGAGAGCCCTGTGCATCCTCGACCAATTTGATGATTTGAGATAGCGCCGTATCCTTACCGACTTTCGTGGCTCGGTATTGGATGATCCCGTTCTTGTTGATGCTGGCACCGATGACTTGAGCACCCACATTTTTTTCAACAGGGATACTTTCACCGGTCAGCATGGATTCGTCTACAGACGTATTACCTGATAGAACCACGCCATCCACCGGAATCTTCTCACCAGGCTTTACGATAATCGTGTCGCCGACGATGACTTCGTCGATTGATACTTCTAACTCTTGTCCGTTACGGACGACCTTTGCCGTCTTAGGTGCCAGTCCCATCAATTTTTCAATCGCTTCGGATGTTTTACCCATCGACCGGACTTCAAGATATTTACCTAATGTGATCAGCGTGAGAATGACTGCGGCTGTCTCATAGTAGAGGCTATTCACGTATCCCTCATAACCTGAGAGGATAGCCATGGTGGCACCGACGCTATAGAAGAAGGCTGCGCTCGTCCCTAGGGCGACAAGTGAATCCATATTCGGATGCCCTCGGAACAATGTCTTAAATCCTACGGAGAAGAATTTCCATCCGAACAACATCACTGGGATGGTCATCATGAGCTGCAAGACAGCGAACAATTCTGGGTTCATCGTTGGATCCAATGCCATCGGTAGGGGTAGGCCGATTATATGCCCCATCGCCACATAGAGTAATGGAATCGTGAAAATCGCCGATCCTACAAATCGGTTCCACATCGATTGAATTTTTTTCAGTTTCTTTTCTTTCTCTGTATCTTGGCCATCCGTTGATTCTTGATCTTCTCTTGCCTCATATCCGACGTTTGCCACCACTCGGACGACATCTGATACAGTCACCAGCTGAGGATCATATCGAATGACTAATTTTTCTGTCGCCAGGTTCACATTCGACTCAGTCACACCCACCATTTTCCTCGTGGCCTTCTCAATCGTCTGCACACACGAGGCACAAGTCATCCCTGTGATGACAAATGATCTTTGCTCGGTCTCGGTTGAGGCCTTGTAGCCAGCCTTCTCGACGGTCGTCTGAATATCCAGCGGCGAGATTTTCGTCTCATCGTAATGAATGCTCAATTTCCCAGTCGCTAGGTTGACGTTGGAGGTCACTACGCCAGGCAATTTTTTTGTTGCTTTTTCAACTGTCTGAACGCAGGACGCACAGGTCATCCCTTCCACGGCAAATGTCTTACTCTCCATATCGTCTTACCTCCATTATTATTGGGCTGATTCGACTTCGTAACCGACCTCGCCCACAACTTCTTTAAATTCATTCACATCTAGTCGTGTTTCATCGTACTTCACTTTTGCGATGCCTTTCTTTAAGTTGACTTTCGCACTTTCAACCCCATTCAGACCTTCAAGTGCTGACTCGACTTTGTTGACACAATGAGCGCATGACATACCTTTAATCGTTAAAATCGTTTTTTTCATCTTGAGTCTCCTCCTATTCACTACATTCATGACATCATTTCAAACTCAATGTCTGGATCCACAAGAATGGTCCTGACATCTGCATTGACCCGGGGTACAGGTGCATGGAATGTCCTCCACCGCTTCACTTTCCTTCATCTCAAGGATTTTTTTGAGATTCTCGATATCCTGTACACTCAGTTTCGCCTGTGTGATCATCGTTCCGATTGTGTTACCGACATCCCTGTCACAGATATGATCGAGTAGATCGTGTAACGTCTCTCTGATGACGTCACCTTCAACGACGTTCGCGGAGTAGATGAATTTCTTCCCCTCGGCCTCGGTTGAGAGCATCCCTTTTTTCACGAGCCTTCCAATGAATGTCTTCGTCGTCGCAGGCTTCCAGCTCATCTTCTTTTCCAATACCTCGATGATTTCTTTACTGGTCACGTGCTTTTGGGCCCAAACGACACGCATGACTTCCCATTCTGAATCCGTGATTTGTTTTTCGACATGTTCAGCCATTTGTCTAACCTCCAAATTTTAAGTTTACAATCGTAAACGTTTTATTTGATTTCAGTTTACAATCGTAAACGTCGTCTGTCAACCATTATGTTTTTGGGTTCGCTATTCAGTCTTGATAGGCTATATTCTTGTCTAGAAAACGCATCTGGATATCCTTCAGCAACGCTTTCAAATAGTAGTGCGAGCTGACGGCATCCCGGGCACCAATCGGCGGTGAACTTTAAGACTACAGGCTGCGTAGAGTGATTAACCATTTGCAAATCAGATAATTGAAATTTCGAAAGCATTTTTTCTCCTCTCTTTTCGTTTACGTTTGTAATCGATTTAAGTTTACAACTGTAAACTTTATTTGTCAATCTATATATTCGTGTCCATTTTGTATGTTTCTTTAAGCTTATTGTTTCTCTCAAAACACTAATTCGATTCGTACTTAGTTGGGTCGTATTTATTTTGAACTCATACAGCTTTAAATTGTTAACTACTGTCATCTCTTATATGATGTAATAAAACAAAGTAGGAATTGTCTTAAGCGTTTTGTTGCTTAGTCGCTAGGATTAAATAGATGATTCGACTACTAGCTTACTATTGAGACATTCTCATAAGTAAAAAGTGTAGGAAGGTATACATTTCGACGTCGAAATGTATACCTTCCTACACCACAAAGTGCCAGTTTATGAGTGATTTTTTTTATAACAACTTGTATTTATATGATTTAAATATAGGAACTACATATGCTGTATACAAAATAATAACCAAATGAGGGATTAGAATTGGAATCAAACGAGACCAAGGTGACGTCATTCCGCGTGTCACAAGAAGTGAAAGAACATATTCAGCGTTTAATGGAGCAACGTCAAATATTAACCAACCAATTATTCGAGCAATTAATATCATTGGCCGATAAACAGTCACCGGACCCCTTAGTCGTCAAGGAGAACGAATCACTCGAAGCAGCACTGAATCAAGTGCTTGCCCTGTTCAATGAACGAGCCACTCGACTAGAAACGCAACAAAAAGAACATGAGCGAATCAACGCGCGATATAAAAATACCATTCATAACCTTGAACAAAGCGTAATTGCAGAAGCTGAACGACTCCAAGAGGAGTATGAGCGAAAGGTGTCGTCACATGAAATTGCACTCACTCAATTACAAAATCAAATCAACCAACTAATCGCTGAAAAGAGAATCGTTGAAGACGCATTGGAAACAGAACGTGTGTCTAACAAAGAAGAACTAAAAGAGCAGAAAAAAACAGTTTTTCATCTAGAAGGAGACATGAAAAAGCTAGAAGATGAACGTAGCCAGCTCTACCGGCAAAATCAAAGTCTTATGGACGCTGTCGACGACTTAAAAGCTCGTACACGCCGTCTTGACCAGCTTGAAGAAGAGAACCAGAAACTGCACTTAGAAGTCCAGCTCCTCCGTCGAGAGAAAGAGACATTCGAGAACCGGTTACAGGAGCAGGTCGAGCTCGCGGTCCTGCGTGAGCGTAATACCCAACAAAATAAACAATGATACGAAAAGGGTACTAGACTGAGTCAACCAGTGACTGAATCTAGTACCCTTATGTTTATTACAAAGAAAGTATTTAACGGTTTGAAGAAGTCATTTGATACATGTTCAATGATTTGACCAAAAAACTTCATTCATACGTAGAATCATAACCTCATGAGAGTATAAAGAATGACTCCGCTTGGTCCAATTAAGATTTCACCTGCAATCCACGCACCTTGAATCGATTACGCTTTTCTTCTAATTTCACTTTCATATCTACCGAGAACGTACTTTCAGGAGTGTTGTAGGCACGCCGTGCTGCCATACTAAGCATTTTTGCCACATCCTCTGCCCGGTCGTCCTGTAAATCATGCAGTGAAGATCGAACATACTGGCGAGCCATTTCTCGGTCACGTAGCGATTCAGGGACCGATACATGACGACTTAAGGCCAGGGCCCATTGAGCCGTCTCTAAGCGATAGCTTGTCCCGCCTGCCTGCATACGATTCAGTTCATCCGCTAGCTCGCTTTGCAGAAGTACATGATTACTGTCTGACATCGGTCACCCTCCTCTACTCTTCTTTTGATTTATTATATACCCTTTTCCCGAAAAATTCGACTCAAGTCATGCACGTTACAAAATGGATTGTCCCACGTCACGTTTGCTTTGTATTCCTCTACAAGGTCGAGAAGTTTATCTTTATCGCAAAGTGCCAATAGATTCGTTTTTTCGAGATCCTCTAGATCCTTTTGGCGAGAGGAGAAAATCTTGGTACATGCTAAAAGTTCAATGTCGGGGATATACACATCAATCGCCTCGAACAGCCCTTCAATCTTATGCCGGAATTCATTTTCCCTAAAGTCTTCACGGGGTGGGAACTGAATCACCCCTTCGACAATTTCAATTTCATATTCATGAAGCGCCTCTTTCAATTCAGGTGTCACGACGCCCTCCGTCACGCGAATATCAATATCTCGCGTCGGACGATACTGAACTGCCCCCCGTCAAGTAGACAGGGCAAATAATGAAAACCGAACTAGGCGGTTTGAGACCTGTATTCGACAGGGCTCAAGCCGTTTAGCCGTTTCTGGAAACGGTCATGGTTGTAGAACGATATGTAGGTCTCGATGGCCGATGTGAGTTCGCTATAGGCCTGAAACTCACGCAGGTAGTACATCTCGACTTTCAGGGTACCCCAAAAGCTCTCGATCGGGGCGTTGTCGATGCAACGTCCGACCCGGGACATGCTGTGGGTCAGTCCCGCGTCTTCCACCATGCGTTTGAACCCTCTCGAGGTATATTGGCGCTATGGATCATCGGACGCGCTCCTGTGCGGAGCCCCGTGATGGCTGGCATCATCGTCTGGAAGACGAGAACGTTGTTGTTGGACTTTCCGATGCGATAGGCGACGATCGAGCCGTCGTACAGGTCGATGATTGCGCTCAGGTATGCCTTTTTCCCGGCACCATATTTAAACTCGGTGACGTCGGTGCACCATTTCTCGTCCGGTCGGGACGCGCTGAACTCTCGGTTCATCAGATTCTCGGCCACGTGCTGCGGCGTTGACTTCTTATGCTTCTTCCGCTTCCGGCGGATGACCGATTGGATCCCATGGATATGCATCAAGCGATAGACTCGCTTTTCATTGAACGGGGACAGTCCTTGTTGTCGGCGCAACCGGTTGATCGTCATCGTGATCCGACGGTACCCGTATGTGCCGTTCGCCTGGTCATAGAGTAGACGGATGTCCTCCAGAAGCTTCTCGTTCTCTTCTTGACGCACCGGTATGGTGCGATTCAACCATTTGTAATAGGCCGCACGTGAGATGCCAGCTGGGAAACCTGGGTCTATCAAGGATTGGCGGTTCTAATAGTGGGTTGCCCGTGTGCCTTAGTCACTTCGACGCCGATTTCGATTGTTTCCGCCATCGGTAATGCTGCCAAAAAAGGGGTCTTGATTAAAGGCGGCGTATACCTGGAAGAAATGGGCGCGCTGAAAGCTATTGCATTTGACAAAACCGGTACCCTGACCAAAGGTGTACCTGTCGTCACAGACTTTAAAATCACGAACAAGCAGGTAAACGAGAGAGAACTGCTTTCTATCGTGACGGCATTGGAATATCGTTCTCAGCATCCGTTGGCCTCTGCCATCATGAAAAAAGCGGACGAGGAAAACATACCTTACACCTCTATCAGAGTTGAGGACTTCTCTTCCATCACAGGAAAAGGCATTAAAGGAACGATAGACGGCACCACCTACTTTATCGGAAGCCCGCTTCTCTTTAACGAGCTAGGTGTTGAAAGTATTGATAATAATCTGGACCAAACCGTAACGGCTCTGCAACAGCAAGGTAAGACTTCGATGATTATCGGAACGAAACAAAGCATATTGGCGGTTATCGCCGTAGCCGACGAAGTCCGGGAATCCAGCAAAGAAATCATCCGGAAACTACATGATATGGGTATTAAAAAGACAATTATGCTGACGGGTGACAACAAAGGGACAGGCAAAGCTATCGGCCAGCAAGTTGGCGTCAACGAAATCCAGGCAGAATTGATGCCAGAGGATAAATTAAATGTCATTAAACGCTTGCGAGCTGAGTACGACAATGTCGCGATGGTCGGGGACGGCGTAAATGACGCTCCGGCACTCGCTGCCTCTACTGTTGGAATTGCCATGGGTGGTGCTGGAACGGATACCGCTTTGGAAACAGCAGATGTCGCCCTGATGGGCGACGATTTGAGCAAACTACCGTTTACGATAAAATTGAGCCGAAAATCCCTAAATATTATCAAAGTGAACATCGCGTTCGCTATCAGTATCAAAGCGATTGCATTACTCTTGGTCATCCCGGGCTGGCTCACCCTATGGATAGCTATTATGTCCGATATGGGGGCAACTCTTCTGGTAGCACTGAACAGTTTAAGACTGATGAATGTCAAAGAATAAAAAAACAAAAATATTCATTTTTATATCCTCGAATTTGTATTGGGTATGATAAAAATAAATGATCTCTGTTTTTTAAGACGGCTTTAAGATGACTTCGGTATTGTTCCCGAGTCATCTTTTTAGGTTTCATTATCAGCTTTTTTATCATCAGACAGTTTTAATCGAGGCCGAACCTTATTCATTGACCGGAATATTCTCCGAAGTATGGAAAGAAAATCCGGTCGATAGGTCTACTAAACTATGACAATTAAATCTAAATATTTGAACGTTCGTTTTGGAATCATTCATTCATTCGAATACATCCTATTTTAAGAGACGAAATTTCGATAGTGTTCAAAAAAAAAACGAATGAGGGGGTTTCTAAATATACCCTCATTCGATATTCAGTTTCCTTGCACGTAGAAAAGTATTTATTGGTATCAGACGGTATGAAGTATAGAATTTTTACTCATATGTCGAACCTCAGTGTGGATTTGGTGCAAGGATGACTTATTTCTTTAGTTGTGTTTTTTTGATTCTAACTCTATTGTAGAATGTTTAATATCTAGTTTTGAAGTCACTTCTTTGACTTTTTGTTTAACAATAGTTGAATCCTTTAGATTCATCTCTTCTACTATTAAGTGTAAATTCATGGCGTTATCTTCGCCATCAATTGACCAGACATATAGGTTTTGAACAGAAATCACTTCTTCAATACCTTCAATCTTTTGCTTCACCTCATCGATGTCAATACCATCAGGGACAGCACCTAAAAGTATTTTCATTGTTTTAACTAAATTACGAAACACATTCACTAATATAAACAACGCAATAGCAATTGATAGGATGGGGTCAAGTATATGTATATCCTTGAAGAGTAAAACTATCCCTACTACAAGAACGGCAATCCAACCTAAAACATCTTCTAAAAGGTGCCAAGATAGTACTCCCTCATTTACTGATTTTCCTTTGTGTAGACGGAATGCCGCAAAACCATTTAAAAGCACACCAAAAATTGCAAACCAAATCATTCCTTGTGCATTAGAATGCTCCGGTTCAAACAGTAGAGGAATTGCTTGAGTAAAAATATATACAGATCCAATTATTAATATTGTCGCATTTATTAATGCTCCTAAAAGGGAAAAACGATTATATCCAAAAGTGAAGTTATGATCGGGTTTTTTGTTCGAAAATTTTTGTAAGAACCAGGACAGGCCCAATGCAAGAGCATCACCTAAATCGTGAATGGCGTCCGACATGATTGCAACACTATTAATCAAAAATCCCCCGATAAATTCACCAATCGAGAAAACAAGATTAATTATAAATGCTAGTTTGATATTTTTTGATGCCTTATCAGTACTCGCCATTGTTCGATCTCTCCTCACTTGGTAGTCCATCCTTAAAAAGGTTAGTTGTTAGAATAATACTGGTCTCTAGCGTTCTGCAATATAATAAATTTCTTTGCCTATTGATTGTAAACAACGCATACTTGAGAACTTAAGCGCAGTTCTTAATATTTTAATAAACAATCGAAGGACGTAATTTTTGAAAGCGAAATTAAATACATGTATCTAATTTGTTAGAACCATTTAGGCACTAATTTTATATATAAGACTTCTCCGAACAATTCGGTAACGGTCTGTAAAATGATCACTACAGCTACTTGTGTTGATAGGGGCTCTGGTAATATAGATGCTAATGGAAGAACTACAAGTGAATTCCTTGTTCCCATACTAAATGTAATTGCTCTTCTTGAAGCAATATCTAGTTTGAACAACTTACCAAGGGACTTTGACACCCATGGTATGATAAGTAGAAATAAAATATAAACTGGTATTACATCTATTAATGTCCCGAGGTCACTATACACTTCCCTAATTTGAGAGGCAACTACCACAAAAAGTACAAAAGACATAAATGGAACGGGAATCCATGGCGGCATTTTCATGATACGATTACCTAAAGAACTCTTTTTAGAACACAATTGTGTCATTATCGCTAATAGAAGCGGTATAAAAATCAAAAATAGAAATGCATCTAGAAATGGACCCATCCTAACGATACTAATAGCCTTTTCTCCTAATAATACGAATAAATATATGGGTAAGAGTATCGTCTGTAAAATTAAAAGAATCGGTGTTACTTTTAACAATATTGATTCGTTTCCCTTTCCCATCTTTGTAAAAACAATCACATAGTCGATGCACGGTGTTAACAACACCAAATACACCCCCAGCATTAGTGATGAATCTTGAAGAAATATGATAACCAAAACCTAAACTATTAAAGGAACGGCAACAAAATTTCCTAATAAAAGAGCTACCACAAACCTCATGTTTGTAGCAGATCCATTCGATTTCAGAAACGGAATTTGAACGAACATCCCATACATCAAAACTCCTAAAAGGGGAGAAATAAAAATATCGAGATATACAGCTTCTGTATTCAATAGACCAAAGATTACTGCCAACATCAAAAAAATGATGTATATACTGACTTGGTGGGCTTCCACCTTCTCTAGCACTTGAATTCCGAATTTGCTTTCCTTCTCTATCAAAATCACCCCCAAAATTTTCAGGAAATTTCAGAATGAAATAGATAACTCCACGATTTTAATTGCCAGGGCAAGAGGTTTTATATTTTTTCTTCTAGTATTTTTATTTATCCAACAGTAAAAATACCGACTGAAAGTAAATATAATTAAGGCTCATTATTTACACTTCCGAATATAGTTAGTATCTTGAATATATATCAGTCAAAAAATAAAGTGATAACCATTAAAAAAATAATTATTTTAGCCTAAAGCCACATCTAAAATCATCATGATTGTAAAGCCAAACATTAAACAAACAGAAGCCAAGTCCTTGTTTCCATTTTCTTGAGATCCTGGGACTACCTCCTCCACTACAACAAAAATCATTGCTCCTGCAGCAAAGCTTAGCGCAAACGGAAGTAAAGGCTCCATTATGAGTACTGCTACTACTCCTACCAACGCCGCGAACGGTTCAACCATACCAGATAACTGGCCATAGAAAAAACTTTTACGACGAGATAATCCATCTCGTCTCAATGGCATTGACACAGCAGCACCCTCAGGGAAATTTTGTATGCCGATTCCGATTGCCAGCGCGATAGCTCCCGTGATTGATGATGAAGGGAATCCTGCTGCAACTGCTCCAAATGCAACGCCTATGGCAAGTCCCTCTGGAATATTATGCAATGTTATTGCTAACACCAGTAACGTGCTCCGCTTTCTCTTCTTAGGGTTTATACCCTCAGCCTCATCCATCGGTGAAGTGGGATGCAGATGTGGAATCACTTTATCAACACCTGATAAAAAGAATCCTCCAAGTAAGAAACCGATTGCAGCTGGTAACCACGCCGGAAGAGAATCTTGTTCCGCCATCTCAATTGCAGGTGAGAGTAATGACCAAAAACTAGCGGCAATCATTACTCCTCCAGCAAAACCGAGCATCCCATCCATTAGCTTTTGATTCATTGATTTTGTCATAAACACTAACGCGGCACCAAGCGCCGTCATCCCCCAAGTGAATAAAGTACCCAGCAATGCTTGAGTAAGGGGTTCTAACGAAGAAATATATTCAATCATCTATCAAAACTCCGTTGCCAAAAATCGAGTTTCTATACATGCTCAAAATTAAGTAACTATTATCCAAAATCAGCATTGCTGTCTCCTCCTCTTGATTGTCAATCCTACTCAACAGGTGATTTTTTTAATGTTGATGTACTACTTCCCCTACCTTCAGTTTGCAAAGCAATTCATCGCTGTGAGGATGAGAAAGAGTTTCGAATTGAATCGTAGAGTGTTGAACGTTCAGATGTGCTAAATCGTGTTCAATTTCTTGAAGTAGATTCTCACTGTCATAGATTTGTAAATTACCATCAACGACAACATGACATGAGAGTGCATTCATTCCACTTGTGATACTCCAAAGATGAAAGTCGTGTATACTCCGTACCCCCTCCTTGTTGTGAATGACTTGAAGAACCTTTTCGACATCAACGTTTTGTGGTGCACCTTCCATTAATACGTTCAATCCGGATTTCGTCACGAAATAACCACTTCGTAAAACAAGTCCCGCTACAATGATTCCTGCGAGCGGATCTGCCCAGTTCCATCCAAATGCCATGATAAGAAGCGCTGCCAGTATTGCACCGACTGAACCCAACGTATCGCTTACAACATGTAGATAAGCACCTCGCATATTCAAATTATGTTCTACGTCTGCACCTCTTAACATAATCCATCCAACAAGAAGGTTTATAGCAAGGCCAATACTGCTAACAATTAACATTCCTACGGATGCGACCTCAGGTGGTTGAATAAATCGATTGATGGCCTCATAAAAGATATATATGGAAATCAGTATGAGTGTGACCCCGTTTAAAACAGCTGCTAGAATCTCGAAGCGTCTATATCCGAACGTTTTACGATTGTTCGCTATTTGTTCACCTAATTTAAAGGCAAGTAATGCAATAGCGAGCGAAGCCGCATCACTAAGCATGTGACCTGCGTCCGCTAAAAGTGCTAAGCTATTTGTAAGGTACCCTCCAATCGCCTCTACAACCATGTATGCCGAAATAATAAAGAATGAAATGATCAAAATCTTTTTGTTAGAGGTATGAGAATGATCATGTGCATGATTATGTGCCATAAGATTAACTCTCCTTACTATATTTAGTGGTGTTTCGCATGCTCAATCGCCTGTCTTAGTAAGTTCATGACATGGTGATCATCTTCTGAATAAAATAGAGTAGTTCCTTCTCTTCTAAACTTGACAAGTCGAAGATTTTTTAAAAAACGTAGCTGATGAGACACGTTTGATTGACTTAAGTTAAGAAGATCAGCTATTCCGTTGACCGAATGTTCCTTTGTGCATAGCAGGGTTAATATTTTAATTCTTGTCGGGTCACTAAGTGCCTTGAACGTCTGAGATACAATAAATAGAGTCTCATCGTCAATCTGCGCCCCTATTTCTATTTCATTTTCTGTAGTATCTTCAATCGGTTCATCCATAAGTCAGTACCTCCGCTCATGATAACTATACATGTTCATATGTTCATATATAACTTATTAGACTTTTGCTGTGCCGTCAACACTTAATTTAAAAAACATTTATTCTATCAGCTCTACATACTTGAAGATTTGAGATACTTTCTCTGGTTTTGCGATTATTTCTTATTTTTAGCCATACAAAAACTACCTATTAGAGAGCTAGTTAGATCTCATACTCGATAGGTAGTCACGCTTTTTCAAAAAATCAATATAGTACACTAACGTTTTAAGAAAACGTCAATTGAATTATTTACTGGGTATTGTCTAATCTATTTTCCAACTTCAAAAAGCTTTTCATGTTTTTCTAAATCAAAGCTGTTTTTTAGTAAGCATACCAATTTGATACAATTAGTTCTTCATTTTTCAAATCCAAATCAAAAACTACTGTTTGGTACTGATTCGTCCAAGAATGACTGTAATCAGAAAAAAGGCGGTCAACGCTAAAAACGGAATTGTGATAAAACCCATCCAGTCAATGTACTGTGCATTACAGGAAACTCCTTGTTCACATGGTCTGACTTCCGAAAAGCCGGGCACCTTTTGTACAAGATAGTGGTAAAAAGAGATACAGAATCCGATTATTGATAAAGGGAGAACATAAAATTTGATTGAGCTATCTTCTCTGAAAACTGCAATTGCAAGAATCAAAGCTATTGGGTACATAAAGATACGTTGAATCCAACAGAGTTCACAAGGTATAAAACCACGAATTTCGCTAAAATATAGACTTCCAAGTACTGCAGTAATTGAAACAACCCAGGCGAGGTACAGTCCATATCGGTTTATTACTGAAGCGCTCATTGGGTTAGCTCCTTTTCAATTTGTTTTTTTATAGAGGTATAGTCGAATGGATTTTCAAGGATGACCCCATTAACTGCAATCGTCGGGGTCAGTGTAACATTGTATTTTTCTACGAGCGCCGCATCCATTTTAACTGATTCTAATCTAGAAGAACGACTTGATAGGTCTTCTCTAAATTTATTTAAATCTAGAGAAGGGACAGTCTTCGTCGCAATCTCTTCCATTTTCTCCACCGTAACCCATGGATTATCGTGTATTTGCACGTCAGGTTGAGCTTCATAAATAGCTTTGTGAAATTGCCAAAATGATTCTGGGTGATTTTTGTAAACAGATTCTGATGCAAGGGCAGCTAAAGTGGACTCATCTCCGTGAAACAAAACATTAATGTAACTAAAGGAAGCTTTCCCACTTTCAATGTAATCTTTTACAAGTTGAGGATAGATTGTTTCACCCCACTCTTTACACGAAGGGCATTTATAGTCTCCGAATTCTACAATTGATATCGGCGCTTCCTTTTTACCTATTGTAGGTTGATTATTAACTGATATCTTTTCATCTTGAACAATTTTAGTCTTTGATTTTTCGGAACTTTGATCATTTAAAAATAAAAAAGCTAAGACTGCAATTACTAATACGGATGTAAAAATAGTCAATAGTTGATTAGTTTTCAAAACAATTCACCTCTTTTATAAATTCGTTATTTCTTTTATCAGAATTATAGCTAAAAATACTAGAGTATCCTTAGTTTTTCAACATTGAATCCATGGACTTCTAAAAACGAAATCTATGAGTCAAACAAGTTACATTCTAACACATTCATGCAACTAAACTTTTATGCAGATGAAAGGAGGGCCAATTTATTTCTTAAAATACGTCTATTCCCCTTAATAATAGTGCATTTTAAAACAGGGCAAGAAAACTTTTAACTGTAGATAGACGAAAGCCAATAATCGTTGCATAGAATGACTAATATTTAAAGGATAAGTACCATACAGATAGTAAAAAACCATTCATGGGTCTTTACAACCAAAAAAACTACATATGAGGAGTCTATTATGAAGTCTAAACATAAATTTCGAATAAGCTTAGTAATTTCCTTGGCTTTATTAACTTCTTTTTTCTATCCCTTTAAGCTTTTAACTAGTGTTAACGTCCTAAACGTCGTACATGCAGAGGAATCTCTATTCATAACAACTGAAAATTTGAATTTGCGTTCCTCGTTCTCTTCAAAAAGCAAAGTCCTTTTGACGATTCCAAAAGGAAAAACCATTAAGAAGATAGGTGTATATGGAGAAGATAAATCCTGGTTTAAAGTTTCATTTAATTCAAAAATCGGTTATGTCTCAACGAAGTACGTGACGCCAAAACCTATACCTAAAAATTCAGTCAGTTCAATAAACACAATATATAAAACTAAAACTTCACTAAATCTGCGTAAGGGCCCATCTGTCAAATCACCCGTTTTAATGACTATCCCAAAGTCCAGCCCACTAATGTACCATGCTGCCTCAGGCCCTTGGTATAAAGTATCATACAATGGGACTCAAGGCTATGTGGCAAGTCAGTATGTAACCATATCGCCCTCGGCTATGAAGTCACGAAGTAAGCAAACGACCGAGATTCGCTCAAGCATGTCTTTAGTGAACTCAAAGGTCCTTATTACGATTCCAGCATCTACTGAAGTGACTGTACTAGGAAAATCGGGCACAACGGGTTCTTGGTTAAAAGTTATGTATAACGGTATTACAGGATTCACACCTGCTCGACATTATATAGTGCAAGTGGCACCGGGGGATTCTTTATCCACTTATCCAACATATATTACTATCGAAAATCTTAATTTACGTAACCAAGCGAGTCGTTACGGATCTATTTTGACAACAATTCCCTCAGGCACTTCGATTTCTGTCATATCGAAAAGCGCCAGTTGGTACAAGGTGCGATATAACAATCAAGTCGGTTACGTATCATCTGGTTTTGTGCAACCATTTACCGGAAAAACTCCTATAAAATCACCGGTGATTCCAGCTAACAAACACGTGATTTTAATTGACGCTGGACACGGTGGGGGAGATGCTGGTGCAGTGACTTCAAACGGTACAGTTCAAGAAAAAGTACTCACCCTAAACATTGCTAATCGTGTGGCCGACGAACTAAAGAAAAACTATGAGCTTTATGAAGTGAAACTAACGCGCTCAAATGATAGATACTTGTCACTTGTTGAGCGGACCAATCTATCAGAAAGGCTTGATGCTGACGCTTTCATAAGCGTCCACATTAATTCTTCACCTTCTTTCGCTACAGGTCATGAAGCACTCGTCCCTACTTCTAGCGCGTACACCACAAATCCATATGCGAACGCTAGCCGCAGATTAGGTGAAGTAATTAATCAAGAAATCGCCATGAACGTTCCAGATTTTAAAAATCGAGGCGTTAAGCGACAAGATGTCTATGTGGTAGGAAGAAACACGGTACCTTCTACTCTCATCGAATATGGCTTTATTGCTAACTCAGTAGATCGCTCCTATATGTCGGGAAGTAACATGATCAAAGCAACCGCCAAAGGAATTGATAAATTTATGAAGAGTTACTACTAAATAAACACCAAACAAATACTAACAAACGATTTGACCACTGAATTTGAGACAAAATGTCCTAAATTCAGTGGTCATCATTCATTTCCTCATCAAAATGGCATTATAAGTATTTCTCTTGATATACTCGAATGACAATAAACTCAAAAGAACAACTGACATAGAAATGAAAAGAAATAGAAATATAGATGGTGAAGTAATATTGATACAATGATTCCGGTTCGAGTTTTAATCATGATACGAATACTTTTATCCAGCAACGCATTTTTTATAATAGAGATAAGTTACGGAGGCAACAACATTGTTTACCATGAAAAAAATTATAGCTTCAACTTTACTTGGTGTTATGTTAGTTCAAAGCGCATCCCCTTCTTACGCTTTAAACTTGACTGAAAAACAAAAAAATATCCAGCAGAAGCAAGCGCAAAATTCTACAGAGCAACGTAAAGCTAATACGTCAATTCAGCAGCGTGAACAAGATATCACACTCGAAGAACAGAAACTGAATGACTTGGAATCCGAGTTACAGGATATTATCAATGAGGTCACCCAGAAGAAGGCTGAAATTCGGACAACCCAAAAGAAAATTGCTCAGATTCAAACTCAAATTAAAGAATTCCAGAAAAAAATGAGCTCTCAAAAGACATTGATGGAAGAACGCATGGTCACGATGCAAAAAAACGGTGGTTCTTCTATAAACTGGGCTGAATTTATTTTTGGTTCAAAAGACTTTGGTGATCTGGTTTCACGCATGATCACCGCAGGGACGATTCAAGAAAATGATCAAGAACTTTTCAAAGAATATCAATCAACAAAAAATAAGCTTCAAATTGCTAAAGCTGAATTGGACACTGAAAAAGATAAGCTTATTAGTCAAAAAGAAGAGCTAGAGAATAGTCAGAAAAAATTGAACGGCAAAATTAAAGTGCGGGCTGCTCAAATAAAAAAATTAGAGGCCGAAAAAATCCAGTTCACATCTAAATTGGTAAGCTTGCAACAAATGGAATCGACGCTTCAAGAACAAGAAAAATCAATTCAAGCAGAGATTGAAGCCCAAAGGCTTGAAGAACAAGCTAAAATTCGTACCAAAGAGGCTGCGCGTAAAGCTGCAGAAGCAAAAAGTGCCGAAAAAAATGAAATCAGCGAGAATAAAGCCTCTCTCGAAAAATCACCAAACTCTGAGAAAGTGGTAAACACTTCAAAGACTACGGATTCACTCGCTTCTCCAACAAGTGGCGGAGTTTTTCAACGTCCAACCTCAGGTATCGTAACCCAAGGATGGGGTCCAGCAGGCGGGGCCAATGGCTACAGCTTCCATAATGCACTAGATACAGCTGGACCAGTAGGAACTCCTATTATGGCTGCTCAAACAGGAACTGTAACTCGAGCAGGCTGGGGTGGACCTTATGGAAATCATGTCATCATTACGCATGTCATAGGCGGTCAAGTTTGGACTACCCTTTATGCTCACATGAGCTCATTGTCCGTTTCCGCCGGACAACGTGTGACCCGAGGACAGAACATCGGTGCGATGGGGAGTACCGGAAATTCGACCGGTTCTCATTTACACTTTGAAGTCCATCGAGGAAACTATTCGTACTCAGCTACAAGTGCAGGGAATACAGTCAACCCATCCCAATTTTTCTGAATTTCAGAGGCGAAATTGTTTAACACTATATAATTACTTCAGTAAATCACTTAATATTTAGACCACAGAATATTAGATGCCCCGTAAAAGTTGGACCTGATAATCTAATTTTTATGGGGCGATTTTTATGTCCGAAAGCTTTTAAAGTCTCGGTGACCAAACGCTAACTGACTCGCAAGAAAAACTTCAGAAAGTTAGGATGAGCTTTCGTTCGTGCCCCCACCCCCCTACGAGTGCCTGGGGAATACAATCTCAGGTGCGACATACACATTCACTATGTAGATATTAAAAACGATATGGATGGGTAGACAATCTTTAATCGATTCAATCTTGAAGTACAGACTCTTCTCTCCTTTGATGACCTTCAACTGGCAATATACGTCGAGACGAACCTTAGGTTACTAAGGCCGTGTCTAACGGTCGATGATAAATTTACGGATATGAAGGTCCAAATTCAAACCTAGGTTGTCGAAGTCACCAGATGATCTATTTCATGATCCAACTTTTTGGATTAAGTTCAATTAATATCTTTTGAACTTAATATATAAAATTGAACTTAATATATAAAATGTACATTTCTTTATTTTTTATATAGAAAAGTAAACCAATCGAGCATACGACGCTCTATAAAGTCTTGAACCTTAAAAGTGACATGGGGTCTATGCTCGATAGCTAATAAGATTGCATGATCAGGTCACTTTTAATGTAATAATCAATACATCACATTTTCGTGTATGTTAATATTAAATCGTTTAAAGGAGAGAAAAAAGATGGCAAGGTTTTTTTCACTGTTGATTGTTTTGTTAGTATTATCTGGTTGTGGAAGTACAGTAAGCAATAATGGACCTGAAGTGATTCCAGAATTAATTGATGTACAATTTAAAACAGATCCTGAAATAGTAAAAGCAAACGAAGTTATTGAACTTATAGCAACTGTTTCTCAAGGAAACGAGAAAGTAGACGATGCGGATAAAGTTGAATTCGAGATATGGAAAGAAGGCCAAGAGGAAAGCCAACACGAAAAAATTGAAGCCAATTATCAACAAGACGGACTGTATGTAATTTCTTATATTTTTGAAGAGCCCGGTAAATACTTTATATATTCACATACGACAGCAAGAAGCTATCATTCTATGCCCAAAAACGAAATATTAGTAAAATAATAAATTTTAATTATTACAATTAATAATATAGACGAGCTAATCCATGATGAAAAAACTCGTTTTTATTGAATCGCGCGACAACATCAACCTTGTGATATATGCTCGAAAAATACCAATTTTATGATATATCCTTTCCGCTCCAATGTCTGATACGTCCATTCCGTCGCTCCACCTTGGAAACTACCATCAGTTGTATGCTTATATGTAGGAATATAAACGCGAGTCAAATAGAGTCACATTGCTCAAACGCATCCTCAAAAACTCGAAGGATGCGTTTTTTGTCCTGCTGAGTATTGCGGATACAGAGAGCCACTAGTGCGGACGACTGAGCGAGTCAATATGAAGAAAAAGGCCATCGACTCATCGATGGCCAAGATCTTAGCTTATCCCTAGCCCGTGGTGTTCCCTCATTGAGGTTTCGCCATCGACCAGGATTTTATAGGAGTCGTGTACGATCCTGTCGAGAATTGCGTCCGCGATTTGGGCCTGTCCTAGATTCGAATGCCACTCCGCGTGGCGTTAGACGCGCCCACGCTCTTGCTTTTGACGTTGCCCTTACGCTCCGTGCCTCCCGTTAGAAAGGGCCAGGAACATAGAGATGCGGCGGTGAGCCAGCAGCTCTTGTTATCGGGCCGTCAGGGGGGCAGCGGTGCGATGAGCGACTTCGCCTCCTGGCGTTAGACGCTCACGCATGAGCCCGGATCACCATTCCTTCTCCCATGCCCCGTCTTCAGACACGCCCCAATCCTCGAACCGATACTTGATGAGCCAATGGACATGCATCACTTCATATTCGAATACACCCTTGGATAGCTCTGAGACGACGAAGCTGACTTCTCCATCCGCCACCACCCATGTCCCGTATAGATACACTTTCTTGATCGGACGCTCTTCTGCATCCAGATAGATCAGCACCCGGAAGTAAGGCGAGTTCCGTCCGTCATCGAACCGGACGACCTTCTCGACGCAATGTTCCCTGTCGACGACACGCATCCATTCGGGATGTTCCATCAGTTCCGAGAACACCGTCCGGACGAACGGATCCAATCCAGCGAACGCATAGTCATCAAGCAGCCCCTCATCCATCACGTCTCCCCCCTTCCGCTTCGCTATAGAACGATTCCCCGTCCAGAGCCAGTTCAGTCCTTGTTCATGAAACTACAGAAATGACGACTTTAAAAAATGTATACATGTATACGCGTATACAAATCTACATGTATACATGTATACAAATATTTTTGTTCTTATGTACGACGATTCCGTCGAATCATATTGGTATTGAAAAAGACGGTGAGGTGGGTCAAGCGTTCTCCTTCCTTCACATCACAAAGAAGATCCATGCTCACAAGTTTTAAGTCGTCAAAATCTTCTTGGAGCCGGTCAGGAAGGCGTCGAAGTGTGTAATGCAAAATAGGAGTGGTTCTTACGCAATGTTGGTGAATGATGATGAGCAATCGCCCGAAGGTGGTCGCTCATTTTTTTGGAATATCAGTGAGCACAACTCG